>JBLIFI010000358.1:0-5402 GCA_047633715.1 Flammeovirgaceae bacterium | reverse complement strand
CAGTAACTAATATTTGGCTATAAGAATACTTTTTTGCTAAAATCTCATCTGCTTCAGCGAGAGATTTGGCAACCTGCATTCCCACATGATGGCAAACAGTTGCCAACTTGTCTTTAATTCGCATATCGTGGTCTTCCAGAATAGGCAAGAATTTGCGAACTACCCATTCCTTTCCTAAAGATTTTGGAGGTTTGGATTGGAAATAATCTAAGGCGTTCAGTTCATCCAAAAGCTCCTGATTTGCCTTTCCGTCTGCGGCCAATTTTCCACCCTCGTCATATTCGGCATTAAGCTGATTGGCGAGTGTGTTCAATGCGATGTTGCAAGGCGCAATGTCAAAAGCCATTCTGCCTTTGTAGGTTTCAAAAGAAATATTGGCAATGCCACCCAGATTCAGGCAATATTTGTATTCTCCAAAAAGCGATCTATCTCCAATTGGCACGAGCGGTGCGCCTTGTCCACCCAAAGCTACATCGCACTCACGGAAATTATTGACTACGGGTAGTTCGGTAATGGCAGAAATAGTTGCCCCATTCCCAATTTGGGCAGTCAGCCCAATCAATGGCTGATGAAAAATGGTGTGTCCGTGGCTGGAAATAAAATCCACATCCAAGCCTTCCGCTTCTATAAAATTATTGACTTCCTTGCCAATGAATTCGCCAAATTTTACATCTGTCAAAGCAAATTCTAAGGCAGATTTACTGTCCAGTTCACTCAGCATTCTGGACATTTTTAAATCATAGGGAATAGTTACCGCCTGTTTGAGTTGAAAGCTCCATTTTCCATCACTTATCTGAAAGTGACAATACGCCAAATCCAACCCATCTAATGATGTGCCTGACATGACTCCAATTACTTTATATTCTTGCTTTTTTGACAAACCGAATCAATTATCTATTATGAAATATTTGTGTATATAAACTTGCAACAATATTAGCGATAAATTGCGGACTTTGGAATTCTAGTGAATCGAAACTGACGAATAGGCTACGGCAAAGTAAGAATTAATAGAAGGTTTGATTTTCTTGCCCACCTATTCATCTCTAAGTGAAAGAAACAAATATAATGGAGTAAGTTATTTAATTCCTTTCACTAAAGTTGGTTGGAAATGAATAGGTAGGAATATTTTTTACAAGCTTCCCCTCACAGCCACCACAAAATTCCTTCCCAACCCATTTAGGCTAGAGCCGAAAGTTCGGTAATGCGTGTCAAGAATATTTTCCATCGCAAATTGGAGTTTGATTTTTTTGTTGGCTTCCCATTCCACTCGATAGTTGAGTGTTTGCCAACTTGGTGCGCCCTCTGAACCTAAAAAATAATTTTTGCGGTCTGCCGAGTTATTGGCAAATTCATCTAATGATTTCTCATTATTGAATTGGAATGAAAACTGATGATTCATTTTCAAACTCTTATGTCTGTATCCGATAGATGCTAAACCTGAAAGTGGGGCAATTCCCGCCAAAGGCTCATTTTCTTCCGATTCATTTTTGCCTTCTACGTAAGTCATTCCTGCGGAGATTGTGGTGTTTATCTCATGGAGTGAATAGCTTGTTTGGATTGAGAAACCGTAAATCTGTGATTTTGAAATGTTGGAGTGAGCAAAAGCAAGTAAGCTTTGATTCTTGAATTCGTCAATTTCCACCAAGTTGCTTATAGTTGGTCGCAACTGAATCAAATCATTTATCCAACTATGGAAATAGCGAGCAGTCAAATTGAAATCTCCCAAATTGAAATCTGTGGCGAACTCAAAATTATAGGCTTTTTCTGGTTGGAGTTCAAGGCTCTGAACTAGTAAATGATTGCTTGCTGGCAAAAGCTGAATACTTGCCAATTCATATAAATTAGGCGCACGGAAACTTGAATTAAACTTGGTTTGGATATTTACAGATGCGAAATTGATGAAATCCAAATATTTTTCGACTTGTAAACCCCAAGTTGGTGCAAAATAGTTTTGCTCAAAATCTCCGACCTCCACCAAATTACCAAAAACTGGAGTACGAGTTTTTATTTTAGAATTGTGGAGTTGGAAATAACCATACAAATCCCAATCGTTTCCAGCATTATAGCTCAAATCAAGTGTGGTTAGATTTCCGAGAATTGAACTTCCATCTGCATAGCGAGTCCGTAGAATACTTCCGCTGTTGATTGCCAAATTCCCGTTTTCAGAATTGGCACTTAGTTGATTATAGGAAAACCGGTTTGATAGGGAAAATTTCAGTCTATTAAAATTCTTGCTCCAAGCCAATTTACCTCCATAAGCATTCGTGTTTTCAGTAAAACTGTTTCGGATTTTACTTCCAAAAAGTCGGTAGTTTTGCCCTTCGGAACTATTCTGGTAATTAACCTGTGCATCAATTCTGCTATCCCAAATAAATTCTGTTCCCAATTTGTAGGCAAGCAACAATCTGCTTTGGGTTGGATTCCCAAACTCAGCAAACCTTAAATTTGTATTTGAAAACTTGCCGATAGAATCTTCCCGAAGCCTTCCGTAATTGCTCAATTCAGAGAATCGGGCATAGTTAAAAATCAGTTCGTGTTTAGATTTTTTGGAATCATAAACCACTTTTTGGGTCAAACATAAGCTGTTGAAATCATTTGGGCTTTGTAAATACGGTTTTTCGGTTGGAGTGAGTAAATCTGTTCCATTTACTTGCGAGGCTTCATTTTCATGCTTCCATTCAAAACCATTGGAAGAATTTGATTTCTTCCCACTTCGCCAATCTCCGAATTTGCTGAAAGAAATGGCAGTTAATCCTTTCCACTTTTTCTTTCCATATTTAACTGAAGCATGTGCCATTTGCTCATTGTTTGCCGAAGCATACCGAATAGCATAATCCATACTTACGTTGTGAGAGTTCGCATCAGCTAAATCTAAATACACATTTTCTCCAATAGAACTTTGCCAACGGCTTCCAATTGAAACTTTCGAGAGCAGTTCTGGATGGAAAGCTGTCAAAATTTGAGTGTTTTGTGGGTTGAGTGTAGCGGAAATTAATCTGATTCCATCCAAATAATAAGCTGATTGTTGCGCTTGAAATCCTTTTACAGAAATGAAGCCTCCATTAGCTTGTTGAGTTGGAGCGTAAACTTGGTGGGAGTTTTGGAATGTTTTAGTAAGGTTTTGTGGGTTGGAGGATTTGGTTTTGTACAGAGAATGAGAGAAATACTTTGGGAATACATATGCATAATAGACAATAGGAGGCATTCCATAAATAACAGTATGTGACTCTAAATTGACATCAATTACGCTTTTTACACCTATTCTCTTTTCCCAAACTGCTACTTCTTTCTGTATCATCCCAGTAAAACGAAAAACTAAAATGGTCTCAGCATTAGGAAATTTTAGTTTGTATTTTCCATCAATATCCGTGACAGTTCCTTGGGTTGTTCCTTTTATAGTAACCGTTGCTCCAGGAAGTGTTAGTCCAGTGTCATCTTTGACTGTTCCTGTAATTATAAATTGTGCTTGCAGGATTTGGCTTAATCCAACCAAAAAGAGAATAAGTAAGGCTTTTTGCATAGTGTGTGAGTTTAGGTTTGAATAATTGAGACAAGTGAAAAAGATTGATAGACATGCCAAGTTTATGAAATGACGGTATGATTGAAAGCTAAAACCACATTTTTAATTCTTCATTCATAATTTTTAATTTATTTTCCCCCTTTGCTGTAACATTTCATTAACTCAGTCGTCTTGCTTTTGAATTTGGTACTCAACTATGTTAGAAACCTTCAAGAATATGGTCTTACCCACAAAAAACAAGCTATTCCGATTCGCTTTCCGAATTTTGGAGAGCCATGAGGAAGCAGAAGATGTGGTGCAAGATGTCATGATTAAAATGTGGGACAAGCGGGCAGATTTACCGAAATACCAAAATGTGGAAGCTTGGTGTATGAGGTTGACTAAGAATCTCTCGCTCGATAAATTGAAATCGAAACACAGTCAAACGCACAGGCAAAATGTGGAGATTGATATAGCGAGCTTTTCACTCAATCCAGACAAAGAATTGGAATTGAATGATACTGTCTCGCATATAGAGAACATGATGAATGAATTGCCAGAGAAGCAGAAAATGGTCATGCAATTGCGAGATATTGAAGGCTACTCTTATCAAGAAATTGCCGATGTGATGGAGATTAGCATGAGCCAAGTGAAAGTGAATCTGTTTCGGGCGAGAGATAAGGTAAGGCAACAACTCACAAAAACGAACAATTATGGAATCTGAAAATAAAATATTGAAAATCAGGCAATTGCTTGATAAATATTGGGCTTGCGAGGCTTCTGAATCGGAAGAGGATGAATTGAAAAACTACTTCAATAGCGGAAATATTGCCGAGGAATTTCGAGAATTCCAACCGATGTTCCAGTTTTTCAAACAACAAAAATCTGCCAAGTTAGATGGGAAGTTTGAAAGCCAATTGCTCGGAAAACTCGAACCTAAGAAACTGACTGTTTCCAAAAACCAATGGTTCAGGAATTTCGCCAAAGTGGCCGCCAGTTTATTGTTGATTCTGACTTGTGCTTATTTCTTTACCAATCCACAAAATCCAACCAAAACAAAAGTAGCCGTTTTGGAAGATACTTATGAAGACCCGAAAGAAGCTTACGAAGCGGTAAGAAAAGCCTTGATGCAAGTTTCTGGAAGTTTAAACGAAGGAGCGGAATATGCAGTTTCCATCCAAAAAATCAATAAAGGCGCAGAGGCTTTGGGAATAGAAGAAGAGAAATTAAAAATGAAGAATTAAGAAAGAAGAATGGGTTACCCATAGCGCAAGCGTCCGCTTGTGCCATTAAGTTAAGCAAATTGGGATAGGACGTAAGTACAAGCAAAAAACTCTTTTTATAATTCGCCAAATCACGAATTCGCTAATTCACAAATTCTAAAATTGCCATGAAAAAACTAACAATCATATTATTTGCCCTGCTAATTCCCTTTGTCGGGATGGCGCAGGAGGAAGATGCCATCAGTAAATTTCTGGGGAAATATGTAAATGACGAAGATTTCAGCACGGTGTATATTACCAAGCGAATGTTCCGACTCATTGCCCAAATTGCCGATGACCCAGACGAAAAAGAGTTTGAGGAAACCATCAACAAAATTGAGAGTTTCTGCATTCTCAGCACCGAAAAGCGCAAAGGCAGGGAACTCTACCAAGAAATTGCTAGTAAACTCCCCATGAAAGAATATGAGGAACTGATGATTATTCGGGAAGGGAAAGACTTAACCAAATTCCTGATTAAGGAAACCAAGGAGGGAAAAATCCTCGAATTGCTCATGCTTTCAGGCTCGGAAAACAAATTCTCTATCCTCAGCATGACTGGGGAAATCAACTTAGACCAGATTTCCAAACTCTCCAAAAAAATGGAAATTGATGGTTTGGATAAGTTGAAAGGGAAATGATTC
>JBLIFI010000357.1:0-5409 GCA_047633715.1 Flammeovirgaceae bacterium | reverse complement strand
GCAATGGTGGTGGTTTTGAAATGCTCGATTCTCTCTGTGATTTTCTCGGCAACTGCCAAAATATTTTTCCCTCCTTTTTGAGTGACAGAAAGATATAAAGCTCGCTTTCCGTTGAATCTGCCAATAAATCGGTCATCTTCATAATCGAATTTGACTTCGGCAATGTCTTTTAGGTAAACCAATCGGTCGTTGTAGCCATTCACAACCGTATTCTGAATTTCGGCTAAAGTTTTGTAACCGCCATTGGTTTGGATATTGAAAGATTTGTTACCTGCTGAAATCGTTCCGCCAGGAATGGTTGTATTGTTCCCCTGCAAGATTCCCAAAACTTGCTTGAGCGGAATATTCTGCTCTGCCATTTTCTGAAAATCCAACGAAACCTTAATTTGCGCTTCTGGATAAGCCTCAATTTCCACCGTTCTGACACCATTTACCTTTTTAAGTTGCTTCTCCAATCTTTCAGCTTCTTCCACCATTTTTCGGTAAGGAATTGTTTCTGATACAAAAGCCATTTGGAAGATATTGACATCGAGCGGAGTTACTTTTTTGGTCTCCAAAAGGAAGATTTGCTCGGGTAATTCCGATTGAATATTTCCAATTGCTACCGCAATTTCATCGTATTTATCGTCTATGTCAATTCCGAATTCTGCATCGACTCGTATAAAGGCGATTCCTTCCTGAATCGTAGTTCTGACTTTGGTAATATCCTCAATTTCAGCGAGTTCATCTTCAATTACATCTACCACTAATTTCTCCATATCCTGCGGGCTTGTGCCTGGATAAACCACCAAAATCGTATAGATGGGGAAATTAGTATCAGGGTCTTCTGACCTTGGCATCGTGAAGAAGGATATTGTTCCTGTCAGCACAAAAAGGAACACCAAAATCAGCACAAACTGATAATTGGAAATGGCTATTTTGGGGAGTTTCATAGACCTTGATTTATGGGATTGGCTAGATTGACCTTGATTCTAAAAGTTCTTCTGGGAAGAAGAACCTACAGTTCTGATTGACTTATTTTTGATAATTGTTTACTGTTTTCTCTTTTTCAACTTGGCTTTGTAAAATGATTTTTCGGCAACATAAATAGTCTTTTTTACTTCGCAGTAAATCTTGTTTCTATCTTTATTAGTCAGTCGAGTAGTTTTGACGATTTCAATTTCATTCTCTTGCCCAACTTTCGCTTTGATTTCTTCCAATTCATCTGGCGTGTATTGAAAGTCAGCGTATAAATTTTCTTTTGCGGGTTTCTTGAAGAATATCTCCGCAGATTTATCCCAAACCACATAATCATCTCCCAGTAAATTGATGAGCTGCACCATCGGAATTGGGTCAACTACCGAGAACAGGCTTCCTCCGAAAATGGAGCTCACATAGTTTCTGTTTTTATAGCTGATTGGTAATTTCACTCTAATGTCTAGCAAATCTTTGGAGACGGAAATAATTCGCCCTGTACTTCTTCTGTACATTGGAGAAAGATTGAATCCATATTTGAAAATCGTATTTTGGTCAAATAGCTTTGAGCTGATTTCCGCTAATTTTTGGTAGAGAGACATTTTGATGGATTGTGGTTTTGTATGGATTTTATGATTTCAAAAGTTCTTCTGGGAAGAAGAACCTACAGTTTAGATTGGTGTTTTTTTGATAATTGTTTACTGTTGTCTGATTTCAATCTCGCTTCCTTCTAACAAATACATATTTCCATCAGTAATGACCTTTTCCAGTTTGAGTTTCTCATTCGCTGAAATTGTAAAAAATGTTGCTCCAATAGTTTCTGGTTGGATTGATTTCTTGACAGCCGTTTTCCCATCTGCCGAAGGAACGAACACGAATGCTTGTTCATTTGTAGCTTCTACCAAAGCATTCATCGGGATTTTGTAGTAAGACAGTTTTTCGGATGGGTAAATATGTGCCTTCCCCACAAAGCCACTTTTTAGCGATTTTTGGTTGGATTGCAATTCAAGTTCCACCTCGAAAGTTCCTGTTCTTGGGTCGGCAATTTCTGCCAATTCGGAAACCTTCGCTTTAAAAACTGTATTTGGATACGCATCGAAATAAATCTCTGCTTTGTCTCCCAATTTCAACCGAACCAAATCTCTGTCCGCCAATCCAATTCGCATTACCTGAGCCGAGGAAGTGGAAGCCAAGGTAAGAATTGGTGTTCCTGCTCCAACTAACTCCTGTCTTTCTGCATATCTTTTCAGGACTTTCCCGTTGCTCGGAGCATAAATAGTCGCATATTTTTGGTTGAATTGAGCAATTTTCAGGTCGGATTTTGACACCTCCAAAGCCGTTTCTAAATTCTGAACTTGCTCTAAAGTAGCCACCGAATCTTTGTAGAGATTTTTGATTCTTCCCAAATCTCGTTCTAATTTCTCCAATCCGCTTTTTGCTTGTAAAACCCGATTGCTAATTTCTGCCTGCTCCAACTTGGCGAGCAATTGCCCTTTTCGGACTCGCTGACCTTCATCTACAAAAACTTGACTCACAATTCCACCAATTTTAAAACTCAAATTAGTTTCTGCCTTAGAGCTTAATTTCCCACTCGTAATCATTGGCAAGGCTTCGGTGGAGACAGAAATAGTAGCCACTTTTACGGGAATTGCCTTAGATTTTTCTTGCTCAGAATCAGTAGGTTCTTCTTTGTCTCCACAGGAAAACAAAAAGAGTAAAACTGGAAGGAGGAATATTTTTTTCATTTTTTTATTATTTAAAATTTTTTTCAAACATTAAGCAACTGGAAGTTGCTCGCTACAGATATTATTTGCAGAATCATTTCTATTCATTGCAAAAGATAAGACCCTGGAAGCGGTGTCGATGGCGACTCCCAGAATGCCCTGTGTCGGCTACCGAAGGTTGATTTTAAATCGTTCAACGTCTGGCAGGGTCTGAAAAAGACCTCTGCCAGCGACTCACTTTAGTATATTTTCTAATTCCCACATTTTCACATTTTTTTCCAATCATCGCATCAACAAATCATCACATTAACTTCCTGCCACTCGTTCCAATTCAGCCTGCTTCATCAGCACATCGAATCGGGAAATGGTTAAGGAAAGTTTGGCGTTGGTGAGTTTGGTTTGCGTGTCTAGCAATTGGAAAGAGGGCAGTAAACCTTCTCGGTGCTTTCGCTCGCTGAATTTGTAATTCTGCTCGGCACTTTTCAATCCTGCTTGTGCGGTTTGTACAGATTTTACAGCAGTTTGATACGCATAAAATGCTTGTCTGACTTGCAGTCCAATCTGGCTCTCTAATTCTTCATATTTATTTTGGAGGAGACTTTGCTCAATTTTTGCTTGTTGCAAAGCCGATTTTCTGCTTCCACCTTGGTAAATATTCCATTTTAGGGAAACTTGCACGAGCCAAAAATCTTGATTACTATCGAATTCATAGCCAAAACCTTGGTAGCCTAAATCTCCAACCAATGCCACAGTCGGTAATTTCTGCTTGTCTTTCATTTCAATCACGTTCGATTGCGCATTCATGGCAGCTTGGAGTTGTTCAAACTCCGCTCTTTGCTTCAACGCATCAGATTCAGATTTCGCTAAATCAGCATTTACCAAAGAGAATTTTGCCATCAGTTGCTCATCTACCTCAATTTCTGCTTCCAAGTCTCTATTCAGTAAAAAGTTGAAATAAGACCTTGCTACTTTTCTGTTGTTCTTAATCTTCACAATCTCCTGCTCCACTTTGCTGATTTCGTATTCTGTGCCATATACAATTTCCCGAGTTGCTTTGTCATTGGCAATCAAGCTGTTGTTTACTCGAAGAATTTCCGCCAATAATTTCTGTGTTTCCGCATAAATGGAAATAACTTTTTCTGCTTGGAGATATTGGAAATAAGCTTGTTTGATGAGTTTCGTTAACTCCTGCTCATAGACTTTCTTTTTGGCTTTCTGTACAGAAATTAGCTCTTCGTTTGCCTTGTAGCCATAATAAATATCTGAATTGAAAAGCGGTTGAATGACCCTGAATTTCGTTTCATGAAAATTATTGGGTAAAAACTGAGTCGATTGGTTGGAAAGCATTGGAAATTGATTCGTTGGAGGTAATTGCTGATTCAGAGCAGAATAAACTGGATTGAATAAATCTCCCAAAGGCAAATCGATGGTTCTTCCGCCTCCTGCCAAAGTATAACTTGCATTGAAACTCACATTCGGTCTGAACAAAGCTTTTGATTGCGCCAGAATTTCCAACTGCTTTTCTATATTCAGAGATTCACTTTTCAAAGCCAAGTTGCTATCCAGCCCAACCTGAACATAGTTCTGCAAAATGCCAGATTGCGCACTCAAAGTTACCGATGAGAACAATCCAAACAGCACTAAATAAAACCAATGGTTTTTCTTCGACTGTTGGTCGGATTTGATGCTAAAAAAAAGGAAATTAAGTTTTTCCATAATATTGTCGTATTAGATTTTGTTCTTCTGGGAAGAAGAACCTACGGTTTTCGTTATGATGATTTAGAGTTGATTTGTTAGTTTTTTCCGTAGATTCCTCTTCCTTGAGGAACTCTTTTAAATGTATTCATTGTATTTTTCTTTGATATAATTCCACTTCCAATCACTTCTGTTTTTACACAACCCAGCTTTTATCGGATTATCTAGTGTGTAGCTAATGATTCTGTACAATTCTTCTCTATCTCTGACTAATCTATCGTAGGATTCTTTCTGCCAAAATTTGCTTCCACCATTTCCTAATAGCTTGTTGCAGGCTTTTGAACTGAATTGCTTTACTGACTGAAGCCAACTTGTGAGTGTCCAACTCACATCCGATTCTTTTTCTGAGAACATTCGCACAACAACATGAACATGATTACTCATTATGCAAAATGCGATTAATTCGACTCTTTTTCCATCCCAAAAATGTAACGATTTGACTACTTCATTCGCTAGTCTTTCATCTGCTAAATGCTTTATGTGTTTGAAGCTGTGCAAAGTGTCATCGAATTTCCCAAAATATCTTCTTTGTGCTATGTCTAGCAGTTTTGGTTTTCCTCTCAACTTTTCTCGTTCTATTTCAAAGTCTATTTGGAGTTTTATAATTTCTGGTTGGCTGATGGCTTCTTTTAGGCAATAGGTTGCAAAAAACACTTCTCCCATTGGTTGTATATGAGGAAGTTTTGTTCGGTATCGAATTTTGTATTTTGCCATAAAGTTTAGCTTTCAGTTCTTCTTGGAAGAAGAACCTACGGTTTTTTGTTCTAATATCATTTAGAACAGGTTAGTTAGTCTTTTCCGTAGGTTCCTCTTCCTTGAGGAACTATTTTGTTACATGTTTTCTTTCATTCCAAAAACTCAATTACTCTATTCAAAACTGATTCCGTTCTTAAAATCCTGAAATGTCCTGTTCCTTCTAATTCTTCCAATTCGCATTGTTCCCAATTTTCACAAACATCTCTAGATTGGGAAATAT
>JBLIFI010000356.1:0-5410 GCA_047633715.1 Flammeovirgaceae bacterium | reverse complement strand
AAGTTCGGCAACAAACTGAAACAATTTGCCAGCCACTCCAACCAGAAGATTTTGTGGTGCAACCCATGGAAGATACAAGTCCGCCCAAATGGCATTTAGGACATACAACTTGGTTTTTTGAAACCTTCATTTTGGAACAATTCAAAGAAGATTACAAGTTGTTCCATCCAAAATTCAGTTTTATTTTCAACTCTTATTATGAGTCGGTTGGAGAGCGAGTGATTCGTGCCAATCGAGGGAATATGAGCCGACCAACCACGAATGAAATCATGGACTATCGGCATTATGTAGATGAGCAAATGGAAGAGTTTCTATCGGATGAAATCACAGAAGAAATTCGGAAAGTATTGGAAACAGGCTTGCAACACGAACAGCAACATCAGGAATTATTACTGACTGATTTGAAATATATTTTGGGAACGAATCCACTTTTCCCAATTTATAAAATCCAAGAAAAATCAGATTTTGAAGGCAAACCAATGGCAAGTTGGCTTTCAATAGAAGGTGGAGTTCATCAGATTGGCTACGATGGAGAAGATTTCCATTGGGATAATGAGGAAGGAGTTCATAAAGTCTATATTCAAGATTTTGAGATTCAAGACAGATTAGTTACCAATCGCGAATATTTAGAATTTATTGAAAAAGGTGGTTACCAAGATTTCCAGCATTGGCTTAGCGAAGCCTGGACTTGGGTTCAACAAAACGAAATTGTTGCTCCACTCTATTGGCACAAAGTAGCTGGCGACTGGAAAAGCGTTACTCTATCAGGTTTTGAAGCCATTGATTGGGATGCGCCCGTAACCCATATCTCCTATTTCGAGGCAGATGCTTTTGCCTCTTGGAAAAATACCAGACTGCCTTCTGAGTTTGAATGGGAAATTGCCTGTAAAAAATACGGAGAGCTTTCCGAAGAGAAAGGAAACTTCGTGGAAAAAGGAATTTTGCAACCTCAGCCCGCTAAAACAAATCAATTTTACGGAGATTGCTGGGAATGGACAAATAGTGCTTATTTACCTTATCCGAAATATGCCACGGCAGAAGGTGCGCTTGGAGAATACAATGGGAAATTCATGATTAACCAAATGGTTTTGCGAGGTGGTTCTTGCGCCACGCCATTCGACCATATTCGCCCAACTTACAGGAACTTCTTTCCGACTTATGCCAGATGGCAATATTCGGGAATCAGATTAGCGAGGTAACTAGAAGAATGAGAAATAAAAAGGAGAAAGGACTTGTATGTCTTTTCTCCTTTTTTGATAGAATATTGCACTCAATCTTATTTAATACGTGCTTTTCGCAACTTTTTTATGAAACTGATTAGAATCATAAGCTGAGAAATTAGCAGAATTGAGGAAAACAGTATTACCGATTTATCTAAAAGAAGGTTCATATTAAAGACTTCAATAAACGTCTCTTTATCAACTAAATTAATTGACGAAAAATAAATAGAGGCTGAAAATTCAGAATAGCCCGTTTTGATTGGTTGAAAGCCATATAAGTTAAACAACTGTATAGCGATTAAACAAAACACGGAAATGAATAGAAGTACAACATGAATTCTTGAAAAGATAATGGATTTCACCTTTGTAATAATCAATGAAATTATAAGAAGCTCTATGAATAAAAAAGAATATAGTTTGATTACCAAACTTTCAAGAATGTCATGATTGTAAACCTTGAATTCTGTTACTTTGAAATTATCGTTATTAGCAATATTGCTTGAGTTAAAAAGTAATTTAGTCTCTACTAAATAAATTTCAGATAGGTAAGGAACGGGGAATAAATAAATGCGTGTTTTGTCGCAGTTTATTTTTGAGGCTAGTTTAGGCAAAAAAGTTTTGCATAGCACCGCTACGGCACACTTTTTTAACGAAGAATAGCCCAAAAAGAAACAAGAGAAAGTAGCATCTTATTTAATTTCCGTTCCTAAGCAAGACAAATGGCAATTATGCCAAAAACTAGCACTAAGATTGGATAATACTTCTTCTTCATCATTTAAGAAATAGTATGACTCATTATTACATAGAATGCCAACAGATTTTATGCTTTATAAAACGGAGGTCTTGCCACCTGCGCTTTCAGTTGTCTTTTTCTCACTTCAATCAGAATATCAGTTCCAGTTTTGGAATAGGCTTTCTCAATATAACCCAATCCAATTCCTTTTTCTAAACAAGGAGACATAGTTCCAGAAGTTACTTCGCCAATTTTCTCGCCTTCTAAGTTTAAAATATTGTAATGCGCTCTTGGAATGCCTTTTTCCTGCATCGTGAAACCTATTAGTTTCTTTGTGATTCCTTCTGCTTTTTGATTTGTCAAAAATTCAGAATCATTGAAAACACCTTTATCAAGTTTGGTAATCCAACCTAAACCTGCTTCTAGTGGAGAGGTTTCATCGGTAATGTCATTTCCATAAAGACAGAAACCCATTTCCATTCTTAAAGTATCTCTCGCACCCAATCCGATTGGTTGAATATCGAAATCCTTTCCAGCTTCAAATATTTTATTCCAAACCTCTACAGCAATATCATTAGGAACATAGAGTTCAAACCCGCCAGAACCTGTGTAGCCAGTAGCGGAAATCACTACATTATCCACGCCAGCAAATTTGCCAATTTGGAAAGTATAGTAATCCATTTCCGACAAGTTTACCTCAGTCAAAGATTGCATCGCTTCCACAGCCTTTGGTCCTTGAACAGCAAAAAGGGACATGTCATCAGAAACATCGGTCATTTTCACACCTTCGGTATTGAATGCGCTTATCCAATCCCAATCTTTTTTGATATTGGAAGCATTGACTACCAACATATATTTATTCTCAGAAATTCTGTAAACTAACAAATCGTCTACAATTCCGCCTTTTCCGTTCGGTAGGCAAGAATATTGCGCTTTTCCATCGAACAACTTGGACGCATCATTGGTAGTTACTCGCTGAATCAAATCTAATGCGCCTTCGCCTTCAAGCATGAACTCGCCCATGTGAGAAACATCAAAAACTCCAACCGAATTTCTGACTTGCAAATGCTCGGCAATATCGGAAGAGTAGCGAACAGGCATATTATAGCCTGCGAATTCCATCATTTTTGCGCCCAACCCTTCGTGGACATCATTGAGTACTGTTTTTTTCATTGGAGTGAGTTTTTTTTGGTAAGGTTTAGGTATTCGAATTTCAGTTTTAAAAAAAATAATTGGTCGAGATTTATAAATCTCGACCAATTTTCTATGATTGCTTTACTTTATTTTTGAAATAATCTAAAGTAATTTTCAATCCTTCTTTTCTGTCTACTTTTGGTTCCCAACCGAGTATTTTCTTCGCTTTGGTAATATCTGGTTGTCTTTGTTTTGGGTCATCCACAGGCAAGTTTTTGAAAATCAACTTGCTTTTCGTGTCAATCATCTTCAAAATTTCCTCGGCAAATTGTTTGATTGTGATTTCGCTTGGGTTTCCAATATTAACTGGCTGTGCATAATCGCTCATCAGCAATCTGTAAATTCCTTCCACCAAATCATCTACATAGCAGAATGAACGGGTTTGTGAACCATCTCCAAACACAGTCAAATCTTCTCCTCTCAAAGCCTGTCCCATGAATGCAGGTAAAACTCTGCCATCATCCAGTCGCATTCTTGGCCCATAAGTATTGAAAATTCGGATGATTCTGGTTTCCAAATTATGATAAGTATGATAAGCCATAGTCATGGCTTCTTGGAATCTTTTCGCTTCATCATAAACTCCCCTTGGCCCAATAGGATTCACATTTCCCCAATATTCTTCAGGCTGAGGATGTACGTCTGGATCGCCATAAACTTCTGATGTAGAAGCAATTAGCATTCTTGCTCCTTTCGATTTTGCCAATCCAAGTAAATTATGAGTTCCTAAAGAGCCTACTTTCAAAGTTTGGATTGGGATTTTTAAATAATCAATTGGGCTTGCAGGCGAAGCGAAATGAAGAATGTAGTCTAGTTCTCCAGCAACATGTACAAATTTACTTACATCGTGATTGTAGAACTCGAACTGCTCTAGCTTGAAGAGGTGCTCGATATTATCAAGGTCGCCTGTAATTAGGTTATCCATGGCAATTACATGGAATCCCTCTTTAATGAATCGGTCGCAAAGGTGAGAACCCAAAAAACCAGCTCCTCCTGTGATTAGTATTCTTTTCATGGTAAAATTTTGATGCCTCTAATTGATACAATAAAAGCGCAAGCATCAGCTTGCGCTATATTTGGGAAAAGCTTATTATGCTTCCACCACGTTTCTACCAATGCTATTATAAACGAAACCTTGTTGTTTCATATCCTCCAAACTATACAAATTTCTACCATCAAATATGATATTTGAATTCATGGTAGATTTGATTTTATCGAAATCTGGAGTTCTGAAAACAGGCCATTCAGTCATGATTGCCAAAGCATCTGCCTCTTCCAAAACATCGTACATGTTCGCTCCGTAGCTGATTTCTTCTCCGAAAATTTCTTTGAAATTTTCAATGGCTTCAGGGTCGAATACTTTCACTTTCGCTCCAGCATCAAGCAAAGTTTTGATTGTATAAATGGCTGGTGCTTCTCTAATATCATCTGTATTTGGCTTGAATGCCAATCCCCAAATAGCGATTGTTTTACCTTTTACACTCTCTCCAAAATAGCTTTTGATTTTATTTGCGATGACAAATTTTTGCTTGTCATTCACTTCCATAACAGAGTTCAATATTTGGAAATCGTAGCCATTCTGAGTGGAAGTTTTCGCTAATGCTTGTACATCTTTCGGGAAACAGCTACCACCATATCCAACCCCAGGGAATAAAAACCTCTTACCGATTCTGCCATCACTTCCCATCCCTATTCTCACATTGTCAACATCTGCTCCAAGCTTTTCACACACATTGGCAATCTCGTTCATAAATGTGATTCGGGTTGCCAAATAAGAATTTGCTGCATATTTAGTCATCTCAGCAGAGCGCTCATCCATGAAGTAGATTGGGTTTCCTTGACGCACGAAAGGCTCATATAGTTTGTGCATCAAGCTTTTTGCCTTTTCAGAAGATGTTCCGATTACTACACGGTCTGGTTTTAGGAAATCATCTACGGCAACTCCTTCTCTCAAAAATTCTGGGTTGGAGACAATATCAAAATCAACCTTAGCGTTTTTGGCAACCGCCTCATGCACTCTTTCTGCTGTCCCAACAGGAACGGTACTTTTATCTACAATTACCTTATAGCTTGTAATGATTTTACCCAACTCTTCTGCTACGCCTAATACGTAAGACAAATCTGCAGAACCATCCTCGTCAGGAGGTGTTGGGAGAGCAAGAAATATAATTTCTGCAGCATCAACGGCACTCTTCAAATCGGTTGTGAACTCCAACCTGCCTGCTTTTGTGTTCCTTTTGAATATAGTTTCTAAGCCTGGCTCGTA
>JBLIFI010000355.1:0-5420 GCA_047633715.1 Flammeovirgaceae bacterium | reverse complement strand
GACAGCACGAAAGTGGATAGTCATTAAATTGTACTCAATACCCAAATTAACGATTGAACCAAATGGATATAAATAACTTTCTGATAATCAAATAATTAAGTGTTTTGTAGAAAATAAGCGATTTGTATTTTAATGGTGGGAAATGTCGGTTGGAGTTTCCTTTATTCATAATTATGAACATGATTATACCTAAACGCTTCCTGGATATTGTCGGCAACTTTCGTGGAAGCTTCTGTAGGCATGGTAATCGTGTTGTATTCCGCAGGTCGGAGAATGTGGGCAGAGTTGAAAATTTTCTTCACATCCAAATCCAAAAACACATCTGAATCGATGCTTGAAGTAGAACGAATTTCCGAATTCTGACCAAAATTCAGCGTGATTTTCCTCAAATTATTGTTTGTCTGAGTCTCATAACCACCAAATCCACCAATATGATAAGTAATTGGGTTTTTGCCATTCACTTCTGGAGCTTGCGGAGAAGTTCCTTCTAGCTTGAAGAAAATATAGCCTGAATTCCAAGTCCAATACATTTCTGCATTTTCTATCACATCTAAAACGCCTGTTCGCTCATCTATGCCAGCGGTACTTTTCAAACTGTCCACTCCTACATAAAAAGTCATGGTGTGGTAATCTCCCTCAGGCAAATTTTTCAGAAGAAAGGTTGACTCTACGCCAGGATTGGTGTATTCCAGCAAAAAATAGTTGGCATCTTCTGGTGCTTTATAGTTAATTTCCTTTCCGCTCAAATCGTTCCCAACTAACTCAAAATTGCTGACATAGTATTTGATTTTATCAATTCGCAAGGTGTCAACTTCCTTTCCGCCTGCTTCCTCGTATTCAATAGTGTGGAATGAACCATTGAAAAAGCTTCCACCATTTCCATAATAATATTCAATATTAATTTCTAAATCAGCAGATGGAGACTCATAGTCATCATCACACGACTGCATAATAAGTAGTAGAATCAATGGTAAATAGATAGATAGTTTTTTCATGGCTTTTTTTTTAGAAACAGCAAACAGATGTAAATAGTTTGCTTCGCTCAAAAGTATTTCCAAACTAAAGACAATTTAGTCAAACCAATTGACAAAATAATTCCATTCTACTTCGCCTCTTTCAGCTTTTTGGCAAATGCCACCAATTCACTTTCCTGATATTTCTTCATGAATTTATCCAGCTCTGCAAAGTAAGCCTCTTTGTTGTCTTTGTTTTTCTGTCCCAAAGTCATGATTCGCAATAAATCTACCTTATCCATATACGAAGTAGTGGGGAACTCGCTGGCAATATTTTGCAACAGCAATTCTGTTTTGGCATATTCCCCTTCTTTGTAGAATTGGAAAGCTCGCTCGTACTTTACGGTAACTTTCTTATCTATTTGTTGGTTTTTCTTGTAAAAATCTGGGTCTTGCAAAATCTGGGCATAAGAAGAATTTGGATATTTCTCAATCAGTTTCTTTTTGTAAACATCTTCGCTACAACCTGCATATTCTTGACAAATATAAGTCATCAGATAAAACGCCTCTGGCACATATCTGTTTTCTGGGAAATCGAATGTGAAACGCTCCAAGGTTTCCACCGCATTGTTCAGCTCTTTTAAATCATAATAGTAGAGTTTCCCCAACTCAAACAGGTTGGTTTCTAGGGTTTGGTTGGATTTTGCTAATTGCGTTTCATCAGAAGGAATTTCTTCCATTCTTGCCTCCAAAGACTTTACGTTCTCAAAAATATCTTTACTTTCAATTCGTTCTTTTTCCTCTTCTTTCGGGGGAATTGCACCTCCCAAGTTGACAGCCGTATTGGTAAATGGCTTTTGGCTTCGTCTCCAATCATCTTCCAACGCTCGGTTTCCCCAATCTCTAATAAAGTTAATTTTTCCATTTGCCACCGCTTCTATATTGTAGAAATACCAAGTTGCCTGCCCTTTCCGAACTAATGGCGAAGAAGTGTTGGGCGGAGTGAGTTGCTTGCGGATTTGGTCTCTGGCCGCATTATTTTTGGTTTCGGCAATAATGAGTTGGCGTTCTTCCTCAATCTCCTCTAAGAAAAAAAGTTTTTGTTCGGAACTGTCTAATTTGGCAAGCATTTGCAACTTATCTTGTTGCTGAATTTCATCATAGTATTTCACAAACTTACTGAGTGCCTCTGTACGTATTTTGGTTTCTTCATAAACCCGCAAATCTTTGGGCATGAGTTGGAATGCGCTGTCATAATAATTGGCTGCAACTTGATATTCCGATTTTTCATCGTAATAAATCCTACCCATTTTCAGGTAAGTGTAAGATTGTTGCACCTTGTTGTCTTTGCTGAACGTGATAGATTGGTTATATAAATGTAAGGCACTATCGTAATTCCCTCTTCGCTCCTCAAATTTGCCCATTTCATAATACACTTTATCTCGCAAATTCCAGTTAGATTCTTCTTTGATTTTCTTATGGTAGAATTTGTACGCATCTGCCACATCTTCCTCAGAATCAGCATCTCTCAATCCATACGAATTTACTTCTGCATAGAATTGTAAATCAAAATCAGGATTGTTTTTCAGCACTTGTCGGTAGCTTTCGTAAGCTTGGGTTGCGCTGTCGAGTGCTTCATAAGCTTGCCCTAAAATAAAGTTGATTCTCGCTCGGTCTTCGTTTTTCGGGGCAACTGGCAAAGCCACATTCAGGTGCTGAATCATGGTTTTCAAGTCATATTTTTGTCGGAAGTAATGCGCTCTGGTTAAGTGATAATCGTATGCATTTTCCTTCTCAAAAGGAATCGTGTCTTTTTTGATATAGTCGTTTATGAATTTCACATTTCTCTCGTCTCCTTCATCCACAAAAGAGCGCAAAATCAAAACCATGGCTTCATGCCTTGCATTTGGGTCTTCGCTAGTAGTGTTTACAAATTTGAAAGTCCCGAGCGCATTGGCAAAATCTCCCTGATACATTCTCGACTTTCCCACCAAAAGCCACGAATCATCTACCCATTTACTTCTTTCATGAAATTGGATTGGCATAGAAGCCTTCTCAATAATATAATCCAAATCTGCCTTCTGGCTTTTCCCTGTGCTAGTATCTAGCTTTACGAGAACCTGCAAAACATCATTATAATCATCTTCTGGATTTCCAAAAAGGTTTTCTTCCACTTTCAGCATTCGCTCTTTTGCCAAAAAATAGGCATTAAAGCGAGCCGTTGTGTCATGATAGGCTTGGCAGCCCATCAGAAACAAGAAAAGCCCGAAGAAAGAGTATTTGAATAGTTTAGTTTTATAAAACATGTTGAGTTTGCAGTAATTTTTGGAAAAAGTTTTTTTTGGGTATGAATTCCTTTTCAAAATCTAAGTATTCTTCTTCATCAGAAAAAAGAGATTTCAAAATTTCACGAGCATCAATTTTAGTTTTAGAGTTGCCCATATCTTTTCTAGCCAACGCTGCTAGTTCTGCCAAATTAAATAATCTATATCCTGTTATATTTTGATTTTTTTCCTACTCGAAAAACTTTCTAATGATCCTATCATTCCCATAAAGAATTAAATCCCTTTTTATATTCATGAAGCGTAGTAAAATATCGTCTTCCGTAATAGTATTTAAGTTTTTTGTACCATTTATTAAATCAAATAGTATTGAAAGTATTTCATTATACATCAAATGTTTTTTCTCAGAAAGCTTTGCTTTCATGTCTTTTAAATTATCATTCTTTATTTTCAGTAAAATTCCAAATATGGCAGTAAAGGTAGACAACAAAGCTGCTACTCCCGTTAATAAAGTTGTTTCAGTAATCATAGCTAATACTATAAATTTGAAGTTTAATTCCAAAAATACGTCAATTATAAGATTTGAAAGAGAGGTTTAACAAATTTTTCCTTCACAACTGTTTCCTCCTTCCAAATTTGGAAACCGAATTGCTTAGTTTTGTGCTATAAATGATGCGTTGTGTAATTTCCAAATTCATGTTTTTCAGATGCGCTTTAGTCAGCTTGTAAATTTATATAGCTTTAGAGCGCATAATACTTTCGGAAGCCTATGCTTCCTGAAATCTACAAGTCCGAGCGGATGCTCGAACGATTTAGGAATGGGAAATAAATAAACTGCGACAAAACACGCATTTATTTAATTCCCGTTCCTTAGGCGCCTTAGACTGATATATTTATAACCAGTCTTTTTGCAATCACGGAAACTGAATCTTTAAAATCGCACATCGTATCTCGTACATCTATTAGATTTCCTGAAATTGAAACAACATAAAACACTTACCGAAAGGCTCACTTCTCGCTACATCATGATTGTGAGAGATGAGGAAACCTTTGCCCAAAAAACGACCTTGCATGTAACTCCAGCCAAACTCTTGGCAATTGGAGTGGGAGTGGGCATTGTCATTATGATTTTTAGCTATTTGCTAATTACCACTTTGCTCGCAAAATGGGTGGACCCGCAATACCAGGCACTCCAAACCAAAAAGGAACTCCGAGTGATGGCTTCCCAACTCGACTCTATCAGCTACATTTCCGATGCGAATGAGAAATATGCCAATAATCTGAAGGCAATTATCAATGGCGAAGTGGAAGTTGCCAATCTGGAAAAAGAAGGAGAAGCAGTAACCGTAAGCTCTGGCGATGTAGATTTAAACAAAGAAAGCCCCATTGATTCTATGTTCAAAAAAGACTTTCAAGAAGTTGATTATGAGCAACTTGTGCGCAAAAATGACGCAAAGGAAAGTCTCCAGCAAATTTTCTTTTTCCCGCCAATTAGAGGCGGTGTAGTTACTTCAGAGTTCGATTTGAAAACGAAACATTATGGAGTAGATGTTGCCGCCAAAAAAGATGAGCCTATTAAATGTGCCGCAGACGGAACCGTGATTTTCGCCTCTTGGACACAAGATTCTGGGCATGTCATTGCCGTGCAACACAGAAATCAAATCATTTCCTTTTACAAACACAACTCTACATTACTCCGCAAAGTGGGCGAAATTGTGAAAGCAGGCGACTTACTTGCTATCATCGGAAACTCTGGCGAAATGACCGAAGGCCCGCACCTCCATTTTGAAATGTGGTATGAAGGAAACCCAGTTGACCCAATGGATTTTGTGAATATGTAAGTGGATGTACGAATTTAGATGTACGAAGTACGATTCAAAATAACTGACAATCAGATTCTTGAGTTAAAATAGGTATAAATTAAACATGTTCAAGGACTTAAGTAAGTGAGGATTACAAAATGACGAAATAAGAATTAGAATCTCGTATTACGCAGTTTTCGTTTTATCGGTGGGAAATTACTGATTGTTCAGCCCTTAATTTATCTTCTTTGTTTAGTTCTACTTTAAGACTCTACCCTTTTTTTATCTGAATTGTGTTTGCTTGACTCCTTTGATCCTCGGAAAGGTCTGAAAAAGACCATTTCCGAGGAGTATTTTCATTTTTTCTACAGTAATCTATGAAC
>JBLIFI010000354.1:0-5433 GCA_047633715.1 Flammeovirgaceae bacterium | reverse complement strand
GTTTGATGGGCATGCCATTGCCTATACCAACTTACAATTTAAGCTCACAGCTACCACTAAGTTTGTATGTGCCATTGATAATATTTTTAATACTAAGCATTTTGGCGCATCTCCAGGTTTAGAAAGAGGCAGGCTTATACCTAGAGTGCCACAACCACTCAGAAAAATTTATATTGGGTTATCTGTGAGGTATTAGGAAATATACAGATTGATTTATTTTAGAAAATACCATTAACGCTATTTTAATAAGATGAAAAACCTCAAAATCATATTGAGTTTATTTATACCTGACAATCAAGTGCTTAAACATTTTTTTGGTATCCAGAAAGGGATAAAACTATTTAGATACAGCAAAATAATTGCGTCTATTTTGCCCTTGGCATTTTATTCATGTGAAATAATAGACTCTCCTATTCAGATAGTAGATACCAGCACTCAATATGAAGAAACAACAGATGTAGCCACAGGGAATCCTGCCCTAAAAGTAGCTGACTTTGGACAAGGAACAGGTACTGTAACTTGGAAAGCCGACAAAGCTATCATTTTAGAAGGCTTTGTGTATGTGAACTCAGGGCAGACACTTACCATTGAATCTGGCACCGTTATTAAAGGCACAACTGGGCAAGACACCAAAGCGAGTGCCCTGATAGTGGCCAGAGGAGGCAAAATCATGGCGACAGGCACGGCCAATAAGCCTATTATTTTTACAGCTCTTTCAGATAATTTAAATGGCAATCTTTCATCAAACGATAGAGGTCTTTGGGGAGGGTTGATTGTTCTAGGAAGTGCCAGATTAAATTCAGCACCTGGGGTAAGTGGCATTGAAGGTATTCCTGCAAATGAACCAAGAGGCGTTTATGGCGGAAGTGATGATGAAGATAACTCTGGTATTCTAAAGTATATTTCTATCCGACATGGAGGGACGGAAATAGGTGAAGGAAATGAAATCAATGGGTTTACTCTGGCAGGAGTAGGGAGTGCCACAAGTATTAACTACATTGAAATATTTGCCAATAAAGATGATGGAATTGAGTTTTTTGGAGGTACAGCCCAGCTCAAGTACCTAGTTTCTGCTTACTGTGCAGATGATGGTATTGATTATGATGAAGGATACAGGGGCAATATCCAATTTGGCCTTATCTATCAAGATGAAAACTTAGCAGGGCATGGCGGAGAACATGATGGTGGCACATCTCCACAAGACGACACTCCCTTTGCAAACCCTACACTCTGTAACATTACCTCAATAGGAAGCAGACTTTCTGGAGATAGAGGAATCTTGTTTAAGGAAAACGCAGGAGGTAAATACTACAATAGTTTATTCCATAATTATACAGATATGATTTCCATTGAACTACTCCAAGCAGGCGAGCATAGTTTTGCTAGGCTTCAAGCAGGCGACTTGGAAATCAAAAACAATGTCTTTTGGCAGTTTCCCTCACAAATAGCAGAAATCAGCATTGGTTCTGGCGTAACTGCTACGGCACGGTTGAGTGCAGAAACCTTCTTGGCAAATTACATCAGCACCAACAATAATCAATTGCTAGATTTGGGAGTAAGCAGAAGTAATGTCATTCCTACTCCACACAATTTAGTGCTAAGCCAAGTTCCTAACTTTTTTGACCAAGTAGATTTTGTGGGGGCTTTTGACCCTAACGAACCTGCTTGGTTTGAGGGCTGGAGCAAAATAGGCGAAGAACTTTAAAGAAGGTGGTCTATGGAATCTACAAAAACCAGCCAATTCATTGACGCTATATCCTTGATTGCTCAATCGCATCTTCGCTGATAGACAGGGTTCTTACCTGTTTTGTATCCCTTTGTCAGAGAGCTACGCTCTTTTTCTAATAGATTTTCTATGTATTTTTTCTTGCGACTCATCCAGAAATACAATAGGAAATTGATTGTCTGACAATTTATGTGATTCAAGGTGGTGCGTGAGACACGCAACGAGGAAAACTATATTTGATTGGCTAGAAATCAGGTTCTTTAATGGTTGTCTAACAATTTTTGTGATTGATGTGTTCCATGAAATACGAAATAAGGGATAATCATCAATTACAGCCTCCAGATTAGGCAACTAATCTGAGCTGTTTTCGACCTCCACAAAATTTGTCAGAGAACCAGAAAATTTATACTAAAGCTAATTCTGTCCTCCTGCTTACGAGTATTATAAAACCCATTATAGTGCTAGACAAAAGTGAATCGCTGTGGTCCGACCATCGGCAGAGTCCATAGGTCCTGCTAGACGTTGAACAGCTTTAACACCAACCTTCGGCAGGGTTTTCTGGGATCGGACAGCCGATGCTGTCGCCATCGACACCGCTGCCGAGGTCTCGTTTTTTTGAAATGTCTAGCATTATAAAAACCCATGAAATGCAAAAGCCACATTACCGAATTCGGTAATGTGGCTTTTGCATTTCTACAAATCTGCTATTTTTTTAATCCTCTTTCTCTTCTGGGGGAATTTCTATTTTCTCGAATAATTTTTCCACTCTGTCCACTTCATCTTGCATCGTGTCTAGGAAAAAATCCAATTCTGGTACTTTCTTCGACTGTTTGCCAATTGCCCTGCCCAATTCTCCACGAACTTGGCTAGCGTGTAGCTCCACATTCTGCAAGGCTTCCTCATTGTCTTTCGCCAACAAAAAGCTTAAATACACACGGGCGATTCCCAAATCTGGAGTCATTTTCACATAAGTGACCGTAACAAATGCACCTCCGAACCACTCTGGACTATGTCTCTGGAAAATCTGCGCAAGTTCTTTCTGAATCACACTCGCAGATTTCTTCTGTCTTTTGCTTTCCATATCTCTTTATTTATAACTTCTAAATTTTAAAAACGGACAAAGTTATCACTTTCTTTCCCCATTCAATCACTATTTAGGATGATGATTCCCAGTTTATTTAACAACTTCCGCCTGTTTTTTGTTTTTTGGTTGGATTGAGTGGTATTGGGCGCATCTCATTTTGTCGCAATAAATTAAAATGCACTTTTTATGAATGGTAGATTTCTAATAAACCCAACGTCTGGGGTCCGACCCTCGGCAGGGTTTTCAACCTCTGCCAGCGTACGCTTTTTTAGTGTGCGACATTTTGAGATGCGCCCGTAGTATTTCAGTTGACTGTCTTTCTCCAAAATTTGCGTAATTTTGAGCGTAGAAATAACAATTATAGGACTTACGCAAAAATGCAGACCGAAGCTTCTATGCAAGCCCAGTCTTGCTTCGTACTCAAAGGCGGAACTGGAGTTCCGCCCTACAGAATCTCTTATTTGTTAAAGTATTGGTTTTAGTTTTATATCAAATTTCTATATTTCGTTGTGTAAGTCATTATTATAAAACAAAATAATCTTTTATATAAAAACACAGTTCATCACTTTCCTTAATTAGGTTATTTAGTCTTTTTAGAATAACAGAAAGGCAAAACAGAATATCATTAGTTAAAATCGTAAATCTGAATTCATACATCTTCTTATGCAAAATAAACTCCCTCTATTTATCTTCTTCTTGGTTGGATTTAGCAACATCCATTTATCTGCTCAGGAATTGAACTTCACCGTAAAAATTAATGCAGACCAAGTCCAAACGCAGGAAAGGCAAGTTTTTGCCGAGATGGAAACCGCCATCCAGGCCTTCCTGAACAACACCAAGTGGACAGATGATGATTTCAAGGAAAACGAGAGAATTAAATGTGATATTCTCATCACACTCAACAAAGGGACTTCTATCACAAATTTTGGAGCAATCGCTCAAATAAAATCTCTCCGTCCAATTTATGGAACAGATTACGAATCTCCCGTACTCAACTTTTTCGATAAAAACTTCACATTTACTTATGCGCCCTCACAGCCGCTCATTTTTGCCGAGAATAGCTACTCCACCGAACTTACTTCCCTATTAGCTTACTATGCCTATTTGGTAATTGCCATGGATTACGACACTTTCTCTGAAAAAGGCGGGCAATCTTATTATGAGCGAGCCTTAAACATTATGAACAATGCACAAACCAACGGAGGACAAGGCTGGAATGGAATTGGTGGAGATGTGCGAGACAGATATTGGTTGGTTACCAATTTGAGAAATCCACAGTTCGAACCTTACCGTTTGAGTTTGTATAATTACCACAGAAAAGCTTTGGATTTCCTCACCGAAAAACCTGAGGAAGCAAGAAAAATCGCCTTAGAATCGCTCCAAAAAATCAAAATTGTGAGAAACCAACAAGCCACTTCAGTTACCCTGAATTCCTTTTTCGATGCTAAATCGATGGAGCTTACTAACCTTTTTCTCCAAGCAGACCAAGACACACGAACAAAAGCCTCTGAACTCCTAATCCAACTTGACCCAACCAATGCGGGGATTTATAGAAAATTAGTGAAGTAGTAGCTTTACTAAAAATCAAAAAATTCGTTCTTTTCAGGTACATCGGAATTGAAATAATTCAAATATCTCATAAAATGCACGGTGTCTGGAAGCTCTTCGTTTAATGATTCTATGAAATCATGTCGAATTGCAACATCAATTCGTTTTTCGCTATTACCATCTCCAATTACTACTAATCCGCCTTTATTAGTGAAGAAGTGATAATCAAACTGCCTCAACTCAAACTCTAGTCCACTAAAATCAAAAGGTTTTTGGATAAGCGAATCAATATATTTAGTATCTGATACTTTGCTTGAAGGAATTTGAAATGTGTCCATCGAATAGTCGAATCCTTTCGCAACTGCTTTATAAAAACTATCTCCTCCATATACTTGGTAATAAGTTCTGAACTTTTTCCGTCTAGTTATAAAGTTGACGTAGCCACATCCAGCATTCACAGTATCACAGCCTTCTTCAATCAATTGATGAACAGAAACATCAAACACGTCATCGAAAGGATTGTGCGTGGGAGTAGGTTTGCAAGCGAATAAAAAGATACTGATTAGCACAAATAGAAACAGGTTTTTCATTCTATAGGATTTTGTGTTGAAATACAAATATAACCTTCCAACTCAAAACCTTGTCTTTTTTACCCGAAGCCATTAGCTTTGAGAACCTTATAAGTTCTTCCTAATTTTAGGTAAGTAAGTGTAAAGATTTAATTGACAGTATTGAATTCTTGTAAAAAGTTGATTTTCAATAAAATACTTTACTATTCTACTATCTTTCTATTTTTTACTTGTACTTAGAGTTTTACCAAAAATACAAATCAAACAAAGCATGGAATATTTCTTAGGAATAGATGTAGGTGGTACAAATGTGAAGGTCGGGTTGGTTACAAGTGAGGGAGAATTATTGGAGAAAAGGAAATACCCAACGGCTGATTTGAAACAGGCAAGCGGTGGATTTGTTCTTAATTTCATTCGTATGGTTGGAGAGGAATTAAAAGCACATCATAGAGTTTCCAAAGTAGGAATTGGCGTGCCAGGAATGATTAGTAAAGACCGTCAATCTA
>JBLIFI010000353.1:0-5460 GCA_047633715.1 Flammeovirgaceae bacterium | reverse complement strand
AGAGGATTGACTCGTCCACCTCGGTTCAATGGCATTTTTGCAAACCCGAATGGCTTGGCAATTTTTGGCATGTTGAGTTTTGTACTTGCTTTTGTGAGTTTCCAAAAAAATCGGAACATTTTCAAAAACTGGGTTTGGGGATTGATATTCGGAATTATGCTTTTCAGCGTATTCCAAACTCGTTCCCGCACAGAGTTCTTGTCTCTGACAGGCTTTCTTTTTGTGTGGAGATTTCCGAAAGTCAGCCTGTTTGTAATTCCAATTGGAGTTTTAGCAGTTGCCTTTTTTCGGGAGGAAGTTTTGATTCTCGCCTCGGAAACCATCTATTTCCTACACCTTGAAGATATTCTTCGCCCAGAAACACTCACAATTGGCGGAGGAAGGTTTCACGCTTATGAACTGGCATGGAACGAAATCCACCATTCTCTATTTTTTGGAGAAGGCTGGGGACTTTCTCACCAACTGATGATAACTAATGGCAGTAAATTGAAAAAACTTGGACATTATGGTAATTTGCATCAATCTTATTTAACCGTTTTGTTAAATACAGGTTTGGTTGGATTATTAGCATTCTTAGCTGGTTGGAGTCAGTTGTTTTTCCAATCTGCCAAGGAAAATTGGCGTTTAGGTTTCGCTGTATTGGTTGCGGTTGCTGTTTCCACCAGTTTAGAGTCTTGGCTTGTTTCTGCCATCAATCCGTTTACTTCTTTATTATTGATTTTATTGCAAATCATACAAAATCCACAAGAACATGCGCATCAAGAATAACTTTCAGAAATACAGTTACGCACTTTTGCTAATTCTACTTCTTTTTGTCTCCAACCAAATGCAGGCACAAGGTTTTGAGCCACTTTCCAAAGAAGACTCTGCCCTACTCTACCCTAGCAAAACCAATTTCATTCAGCGAATGCTCTCGAAAGGAATTATTGTTTTGCCAGTAGCTTTCTATTCCCCTGAAACAAAATTTGGCGCTGGAGTCGCTGGGTTCTACTATTTCCGAACAGAAAAAGATTCCATTACTCGCCCATCGAGTGTGAATTTGGCGGCAATTTATACGCAAAATGGACAAATAATTTTCCAAATTCCATTCAACCTTTCTTTCAGTCAGAACAAATCTTTGTTGGAGGGGGAAATTGGTACTTATCGCTATCCGTTTCAGTTTTTCGGAATAGGAAATGAAGGTGTTGATTTGGATGAGTCTGAAATCTACGAACCAAATATTGTTCGAGTCAAAACCATTTTCTATAAAAAGCTGAAAGATAAAGTCTTTTTAGGCCCACGATTGCGCTACGAATACCAAGATATGCGCCCATTTGAGACTGGTGGCAAGCTCGATACACAAGATTTTATAGGAGAATCTGGCGGAAGCATGTTGGGATTGGGCGCAAGTTTCCTCATCGACAAGAGAAACAATATTTTCAACCCAACCAAAGGAAGCTATTTCAATATTACTTCTTACGGCTCAATTGATGGTTTTGTGAGTGATTACGGAATGACAGAATCTGTTTTGGATGTCAGGAAATACTTTCCCGCAGGAAAAACTTCTTTCGCCACACAATTCTATTTGCAATATCAGACTGGAGATGTGCCATTTTACCTTTTGGCAGACTTAGGTGGTTATAGCCAAATGCGAGGCTTTTTTAAAGGAGCTTATCGAGACAAGGTTTTCACAACCGCACAAGCAGAATGGCGTTTCCCACTTTTCTGGCGGTTTGGAGCAGTTGCTTTCGGAAGTGTTGGGCAAGTCAACAATAACTTGGAAATCAACCCAGACTATTTCCGCTTTGCTGGCGGAGCGGGGATTCGTTTCCTTTTCAATGAGAAGGAAAATATCAATCTAAGAATAGATTATGCCCGTGGGAAAAATACTTCAGGGTTTTATTTTACAGTTGGCGAGGCGTTTTAGGGGAGGATTACTCACTCAATATATTTAATAGTGAATCTACTACATTACTTACTTCTTTAAAGTAGTGTTCTGTTCCACTATTCCCAATTAAAATTTTTCTGATAGTATCGTTTTTGGAAATTATTGTACAAGGTATAGAGTTGGATTTTACACTATCTAATACTGCACTATTTTTGTCAAAATAAGCAGGAAAGCTGAATTTTTTTCTCGAGATGAAAAGTTTTTCTTTCTCAGAAGTCTCTCGCCCTCCCCCCATACCTACTGCCATAAAATATACATTTTTATTTGCATAATATTTTTTGTGAAGACTATCAAAGGTAGGAAGGAGTTGAATGCAAGGCTTGCACCAAGTCGCCCAACATTCTGCCACTAATATCTCACTTACCGCATTTTCTGATGAGTCTGTCTTCGTGTTTAGCAACGGAACCAAGTGTGAATAATCTAAATAAATGTTTATTTTTGTATTGTTTACTAGTTTTTTTTGGAATGATCCAGATACTTTTCGAAGCAGTAGATGTGTAGAGGATAAGACGAGTACCAGAGGCAACCCGATTATCAATATTTGTTTTCTATTTTTCATCATAATTCCACCAGTCCATCCAAATAGGCTGAGAAAGAATAGCTGAACAACAAAATAGTAAGAGGAATTTGATAAAAAAGAAGCTATTCCAATGAATAAAAATGGAAGAATATTCGCCAATATATAATTCAGCACAAATTTATTTAGTGTTTTTGATATAAAGAAACCAGCAACTGCATTTACTAATCCAATAACAACAAAAATCCAAGTGAACTCATTTACATTTATTTTCCCTATTGCCCAAAAACTCCATAAAAATAAGATTCCAATTGAGGAGAAATTTGCGATTATCACAACCAAAAATCTATTTTTCATTGCTAATCAAGGTTTTGTGAAGGAATTGAAGCAAGCCGTAAATCAGTATTGACAATCTAAAGTCCAACTCTATTACTTTTAATACAGACAGCATTGCCAAAACGAAAGTAAGGGTAAGGGTTAATATGGGCAAAGTTTGGTTAAAGGAGTCTTTTTTGAACAAAATCCAAAACTGCCAAATTGATAGAAACAGAAAAATGCTGTGTACGAACATTTGAACATAATTAGTATTCAAATTTGATGGAAGAACTTTCGGTAATACTATTGCTACTATTGTAATAATTACAACATAATAGCGACTGTTAATAATTTTTGAATACATTTAATTTCTTGAATGAACTGAATAAATAAATTTTAAAATAAGATGAATTCAGATGAAATATAGTAGGTTTGAACTAGAAAAAAAACACTAAAGTGCATACTTTTCCAATTCAAACCTAAAGTTAATGCGAATTTCGCAATACTGTCATTGATAATTAGTCGTTTAAAAAAATAACGAATGAATTACTGATTGTTAATTTATTGAAACAATGGATTAGTTGATGTCATTACTTATGAATTACTAATTAGCAGCACACGTATCATAATCGTTCATACAACCAACTTGTTCTATAAAGTAAACTACATTGGCTGTTCCTTGGCAAAAAGCCCACGCAACACCACCTGATGCAGAACAAGTAGCAGATGAAACCGCATAACCTTAGTCTGCGCCACTACTACACATAGACATAAGCAATGCACAGTTTCTTGATCTTGAATTACTAAGATCATCGTACTTCTTTACATTGAGAGAGGTGGCTTTACCTATAACTTCAGAAATGTTAAGTTGCTTTTGAGATGCCAGTCCACTTTTCTCTAAAGCAACTCGCAAAAGTTCACGATTTCTAATTGTAGTGTTTTCATATTCCAACGTACTAAAACCCAACAACTGTGCAACTGTATATTTACTATCCCCAGCTAAGTATTTGTTAGCGTTCTCAATCCTGATTGCTATTTCAGAAGCAGGAATATTACTTACATTTTTTCTTATAGAACTCAAAAAAGCAGCTTGATTAGTAACATATTCTTGAAACTCTTCTGAATTTGTTAATCTTTGAGTTGCTAATTCTGTAGAAACTTCTGTTTCTTCGTAAATTGATTCTTCTTTAGAGCTGTCGCAAGACATTAATAGTATTGCGAAACAAAACACGGATAATAACGACTTGATAGATTTTTTGTTTAAATTCATCATTTTACTGGGTTAGTTTTAAAAAGTGCAAATATCTTGCGTATAAATCACATAATCCAGTAACTCAAACTTACTATTCTAACTTTTTAATATGGAAATAGGTAACAAAATTAGAACCCTAAGAGGACTTAAAAATCTTTCCCAAGAAAAAATGGCTGAAAAACTTGGGATTTCTTCAACAAGTTATGCCAAAATTGAAAGAAATGAGACAGATTTGTCTTATTCTAGAATGGAGCAGATTGCATCAATATTGGATATATCTGTTTTGGAATTACTGGGATTCGGAGAGAAAAACTTCTACTACTTTCATGCAAATAATCAACAAGGAACCCATGGTGGTTTTGTAGTAAATAATTCTGTTCCCATGGAATTTGACAAGATGCAGAACAAGATAGACAAACTGGAATTAGAAGTTAATCACTTAGAAGAAATAATTCATTTAATGAAAAAGTGATATTCGTTTTAACTCTCCCAGAATTAGCCTAGATCTGCTTAGGAATAGAAAATAAATCAATGCGTATTTTTTCTTGTTTCTTTTTGGTCCATCTTTCATTAAAAAAAATAGCCATAGCGATGCTATGGCTATTTTTTTTCTAGACTAGCTTCAAAAATAAACTGTGATAAAAAAGGGTGGTATTTTTCTTTTTCAATACTCCCATTGAAAAAGAATCCTGATTATATTCGCACTATCAAACAAAAAATCAATCAGATATGAAATTTGGCGTAGTAGTTTTCCCTGGTTCCAATTGCGATGATGACATGGTTTGGGTTGTCGAGAAAGTGATGAAACAAAAAGCGGTTAAGCTTTGGCACAAATACACCGATTTGCAAGGTTGCGATTTAATTTTATAACCCACCAAGGAGCTTACTCCTATTTGTGTAGACCGTAGGTCTTAGAGACTTGGCAGGTCAAAATGGTTTTTATAAAGCACTCCAATTTCCCCAAAATGAGCGGAATTGACTAGAGAATAGAGCTTGGCTGAGTAAAAGGGTATCGTAGCCGTAAATCACTTATCGCAGTTGTGAAATCCAAACAAAAAAACTTGATAGTTTTAAACCTAAAAACCCTCCTAAATCTGTTTTCACAGACTTAGGAGGGTTTTGGGCTTGAAGCCGAAGATTGGCAGGTCTGGAAAAGACGCTGCCAACTTCTGATCTTTACTACTTTTTATTCTCTTTTTTAATCAAATTCAAGGCAGAACCTTCTCTGAACCATTGGATTTGACCTTCGTTGTAAGTGTGATTACACTTCACATCGATAGTTGAACCATCTTTGCGAGTTACTTTCAAAGTCAGTTGCTTGCCTGGTGCGAAGTTCACCAAGTCAGTTGTATCGAATGTATCGTCTTCCTGAATCTTGTCGTAATCTTCTGGATTAGCGAAAGTCAAACCAAGCATTCCCTGCTTTTTCAAGTTGGTTTCATGAATTCG
>JBLIFI010000352.1:0-5478 GCA_047633715.1 Flammeovirgaceae bacterium | reverse complement strand
TTTCCACTTTTTTGCACTATCTTTAGCTTGTCTTTGTGACATATTCCTCGTTTTTTTGGTGTTGTAGTAACACAAAAATACGGGGAACTTTTTTTATTCTTTTGTACAGCCTAGCTCAAAAACTACATAGTGAAGCCAGAGAATTTGCTTCTGCTGGAGATTATGAAAATGCGCTAAAGCATTATCAACTTACTGATAAGATAGAACCGAAAGGTTTTTACACTTCTAAAACAGCTTTACATACCTTAGAAAGAGAAATTTCTGGCGATTTGGCAAAAGGAATTTACAAAGCTTATGTTTCACTTGAGTCAGTTGGTAATGAGGCTGAAAAATTAGAAATGATAAAGTTGCTGATAGAGAAGTTTCCTGACTTTGCGCCAGGATGGAAAGAATATTCCAACACTTTGGAAGGAAAAGTGATTCTTTTTACTCCTTTCTTCTCACCACAATGTGGGCAAAAATCTCCTCATGTTCATTGTTGCAAGAAATACAATTCATAAAATTTTCTGATGTGTCTTTAGTTTTTCCTCTCTAACTTAACATCCACTCTTCTGTTCTTCTGTCTATTTTGAGGGGAATCTACGCCATTTTCCGTATTTGGTAAAATCGGTTTTGATTCGCCAAAATAACGATAAGTGATATTAGAAGCAGGAACGCCTTGAGATTTGAGGTAGTTAAAAATTGCCAAAGCTCGGCTTTTGGAGAGTTGTATATTGAAAGATGCGGAGGAAATTCCATCTGTATGTCCTTCCAGCAAAACATGAATACTTGGGTCGGCTTTAATACTTTCTACCACTTTATCTAGCTGACGTTCAATAGGTTTACGAATCCCCGTTTCCCCATACCCAAAGTAAACGGTGCGTTCTGAGTAGAAGAATTTCTTAGATGGCTTTTCTGTGGAAACAATATCTGCGGTTTTATCTGTTTCTTTCAACTTATTTACTTCTACGAAACTACCTTTTACTTTGTCAACGATGAGCGTTTCTTCATCGACTATTTCCTCATCAATATTAGTATTTCCATCGTTATCTAAGGCAACATATTTCCCTGTATCAACCTCTTCACTTTCATCTCCGAAAGCATCTTCTTCCATTTTTTTGATTTTATCTGCCTCGCTCATTTTGTCATCGGCACTTTTCTTAGCCAAAGTTTCCAAATCCATAGTTTGCCCATTGCCAACTTTGAAATTACGAGTGATTTCTTTTGAGCGGGAAGTCGTAAATCGGTCTGCTTTTGGGAAATAGAGATTCTCTTTATAGAAGTCAATTACCAAATTTCGGTAAGAAGCCACTTTCAATTCATTATTGAAAACGCCATTTTTAACTTCAAAAGTACCCACCATTTCTTGTGAATCTTCGTCTCGCACCTCAATCGTTCCATCCATCAAATCCAAGCTAAACAAATCTTTTACCGTGCCTTTGAGTCTAATATCTTGGGCAATTCTTGGGTCTTCTTTATAACTGACTGAAAAATCTTGCTTGTGGAGTTGCATTGGGTTTTTCGCCATCGGAATAGTGGCTTCTAGCGTTCCTAAAGCTTTCTCATTGAGTGAAACAGCTACGGAATAACCTAAATCCGAAGGAAGTTTGAGATTGTAATTCCCAGCTTCATCAGTAATTACCTCGAATTTTTCGCCATATTCTTTCGTCACAAAAACCATTGAAGCATTTCCTATTGGAGATTTATTTTCTGAGTTAATCAATCTACCTCGAACACTCATATCGAAAATTTTCCCGAAATGATATAAATCCTGCAAACCGACTCCAGTTCTTCGGTTGGAAGAGAAATAACCACCATTTCCATGACTTTCCAACACTAAATAACTATCATCTTCAGGCGTGTTCATGGGCGCACCCAAGTTCACGGGTTTTTTCCAAGTTCGCCTTCTTTCATCCCAATCGGAACGAAAAATATCGAATCCGCCCATGCTGTCATGTCCACGAGAGCTGAAATAGAGTATTTTTCCATCTGGAGTTATCAATGGCGCATCTTCATCGAATGGGGAATTGATTCCGAGTTTCACAGCTTCTTTCCAATCTCCTTTCTCATCTTTATAACTCACATAAATATCCAAATCTCCACGTAAATTCCCTTTGTTAGAAGTGAAGTAAATTGAGTTGCCATCTTCGGTAATAAAACCATGCGATTCAAAATCGTTGGAATTAATTTCTTTAGGAAGCCTTTTAGGCGTACTCCAACTCGTTTCCGATACTTTTTCTGCCACAAACAAATCGCCATCTTTCTCCCATCGGTACAAAAGCATTTTGGTGTCATTATCAAAAAGCTGGCAACTCGCATCATGATGGTCTGTATTGAGTAGGTCAGAAATTGGCTCAGGCGTACTCCAAGAGCCATCTTCTTGTACTTTCACCATGAAAATATCTTCATAGAAATAGTAATCCAAAGCTTTGATTCCGCCAGTTCCTTGCGCATCTCTTGCCGTATAAATCAGCGTAGCTCCATCTTTGGAGATTACTGGGCTGTGTTCGGAGTGAAAAGTATTGACTCCCTCGGGCAACGCCTCTACCCAATATCTTGCATTTATATTGGTTGGTTTCTGGGCCAAGGAAATTTCCCGCAACCACTTTTCCACACTTGGGCGCATGGGGTCTTCTTTGTCTAAATTTTTCCTGTAATCAAGCAAATTCCGCTTTGCCAATGCAAAGTTATAATTGAAATGATTGGCAACTCCCAACCAATAAAGCTGATGCTTTTTATCAATTTCAGGATTGATTTCTATTGCTTTTTGCAGATATTCCAAGCCTTTTTCGCTATTGTAAGTCTCCAAGTGCGAAATCCCACCATAATATAGCGCAGAAGTATTCTCAGGTTCAACCTCCAAAATCCGCTCAAATAAAATCACAGATTTTTGGTAATTGCCTTTAAAAAAAATATCCTTCGCTCTCTCCAATTGCTTTCCTTGGTCGGATTGGGAAAATCCTAGGCTGGAGAGTGAAAGGAAAAGTAGTAATGAAAGTAGTTTTGTATTCATAACAATAATTTTCAAAGGAAAAACTATATCAATTTTGTAACATATTTTCTATGAGGAATTGCATGAAACACAATAGACTGGCCAGTATTAAGCCAACGCTTATAAAGCAATTTTCCATTCATATATAAATACAACTCATTATCATTTGTAATCTCTTTATGAATCATAGCAAAATAAATTTATTTGGATTAATTCAGCTTTGGTTGATTTTAGAAAAATAGAACTAAGTGATTTCAAGACTTTATTCATACTTCAACAAAAGTTGAGCAGTTGTTTTATAATTGCCCTCTTTAAAATCTTTTTCCGATTGGGCAACTGCCTTAGGAACTGAAATTAAATAAGATGCTATTTTCTCTTGTTTCTTTTTGGGCTATTCTTCGTTAAAAAAGTGTGCCGTAGCGGTGCTATGCCAAACTTTTTTGCCTAAACTAGCCTCATAAATAAACTGCGACAAAATACGCATTTATTTATTCCCCGTTCCTTATTCATCCGTTCAGCGAACATTTTCTTGACTTCCTCCTCAGAAATTAAATCTCCATTTTTAATATCTTCTTGTGACATTTTCAGTAATTCGATTTGGATAGGATTGAGTTGGTAAATTTCTGAATTGTCAGCAAAATCATCTTTTCCTTTCATAGCTTTGGACTCTTGACTAAATACTTCGGACTTTTAGCTCTCAAATATAATCAATCATCACTTTTTTCCAGTCCACAGTTTCCCAATTTTCGATGAGTTTTTTGTTTTTCATGATTTCCGCCATGATTTCGTCTTGTTTTTTGCCAATTTCCAACGCTTCGCTATAAGGAGTGTGGCTAAAAGTGACCATTGAGTAAAGTGGCATCCATTGGTCGGGAATAGCTTGGCTGATTTTTGCCTCCATCTTTTTCCGTAATAAAAAGTCGGGATTGGAGACAGAATTTCGCATTTCCACAAAGTTTCGGAGTGCTAAATCGGCAATGGCATTGGCATCTTTAATTCGGGTTTCATTGAATTGCTCGGTAGTTTTTTTCCAATTCCCTTCATTTTCATCTAACATTTCCACGAAAATTCGGCAATCTTCAAATCCAGAGTTCATTCCTTGTCCGTAAAAAGGCACAATTGCGTGGGAAGCATCGCCCATAATCAAGGTTTTGTTTCGCAACCAAGGTTTACATTTAATGGTTACCAAAGAACTGGTCGGATTTTGCTGAAACTGCTCCAACAAATCGGGAATCAATTTAAACGCATCGGGAAATTCAGTTTTGAAAAACGAGTTGATTTGTTCGGGAGTTTTCAAATTCTCGAAAGACTCTTCGCCTTCATAAGCTAAAAATAGCGTGCAAGTAAAACTTTTGTCTGGATTTGGTAAAGCAATGAGCATGAATGATTTACGAGGCCAGATGTGAAGCGCATTTTTATCCATCGCAAAATCTCCGGACTCGGTTGCGGGAATTTCCAATTCCTTGTAACCATGCTCAATAAAATTCTGCTCATAGTTGAAACGATTCGTTTTTTGCATCGCAAATCGAACTGAGGAAAATGCGCCATCAGAACCAATTATCCAATCTCCATCCGTTTCAATAATTTCTTTAGTTTCGTAAGATTTGAACTTGGCAGAAGTGTTCTCCAAATCAACATTCAAACATTTCTGATTAAAGATTATTTCCACATTCTCATAACTGTCTGCCTTCTCCAACAAAGCCAAATTCAATCCGCTCCTCGAAACCGAATTGATGGCTTGCCCTTCTTTTCCATAAGGTTGGAAAGTGAGTTCCTCAGCTTGGTTGTGCATCAATCTGCCTTTCATGGGAATGAGATGTTCGGAAACTTCTTTCTTCAAATCTACCAATTGTAAAGCCCGCAAACCTCGGTCAGAAAGTGCCAAGTTAATAGATTTCCCCGCATTCAAACTCTTATTTCTTGGGTCAGCTCTTTTCTCGAAAAGCTCAATTTTATAACCTCGCTCCGCCAAAAGGCAAGTAAGCAATGAACCCACCAAACCCGCACCAATTATTGTTATTTTCTCTTGCATGAATATGATTTACGAAGTACGATTTACGATTTTTCTAAATTAGGATAAAACAAACTTATCAATTACAAATTTATTTGTTTATCAATGTTAGCCAAAGAATATTTTTAAAACAAAATACGAAAAATAGACTTAATTTCGCACCATTCTAATCACATATAATTGGAAAGACATAATAAACCATTCAAGGATTTTAAATTATGTTTAATTTTGTCTAAGTAAAAGAGATGGTTGTCTGACAATTTATGTGATTCAAGGTGTTGCGTGAGACACGCAACGAGGAAAACTATATTTGATTGGCTAGAAATCAGGTTCTTTAATCTAGTAATTTCGACCTCCACAAAATTTGTCTAAGTAAAAGAGATTAAATAAATGACTCCATAATGACGTAGTTAGTTTTCTTGTCAAGATTGCGTAAAAAAATCAGCATAATGTATTTATGGTTATGGTTCGGCATTCCGATTTTTTAGGTGATTTT
>JBLIFI010000351.1:0-5487 GCA_047633715.1 Flammeovirgaceae bacterium | reverse complement strand
CATATTTCTAATAAACTCAACGTCTGGCAGGGTTTTCAACCTCTGCCAGCGTATGTTTTTTTAGTGTGCGACATTTTGAGATGCACCCTAAAATATACACTTTTTCATTTGTTTGATAAAATAGAGTAGTTTTTATCTGGATTTATTAAGTGTTAGTACATCGTACTATTACTCATAACCATGTAGAAGCATATTATTAAGTTTCAAAAGTACTCAATAATGACAGTTTCATCTTATTTATGAAAAAAGTGGTGGTTCTTACAACAATTGGAGACGTCCTTCAAAGAAGTATCTAAATTTAGAAAACATGAATGACTCTTCAAATATTTGCCTGTCTTGCGGACTTTGTTGCAATGGAACCTTGCTTGGTTTTGTACAGCTTGATCGTGAAGAAATACCTGCATTAAAAAAGATAATGGAGATAGAAGATGATGATGGTGAAGGTATCTTCCTCCAACCTTGTAAGAAATATTGTGATGGCTGTACTATCTATTCAGAAAGACCAAAACAATGTGCCAGTTTTAATTGCGGATTGTTAAAATCAGTCGAGCAAAAGGAATTGGGTTTTGATACGGCTCTTGAAATAATCAACTTAGTTAAGCAAAAGAAAATTGCCATAGAAGAGAGCTTGGCAATACTGGATTTTGAATTAAAATCTCAATCATTCTATTTTAAAATGATTGAATTGAAAGCGCTGTTGAAGAAAAATAAATCTCAATCATCATTCACACAAAATCATCTAAAGTTGGTGGCTGACCTCAAACAATTTGAGGTTTTGTTGTCAGAAAAGTTCGATTTATCGTTGTAATCAAAAAAGATGTTGTTGAGAGTATTGTGAACCTAGAAATTGCAAGCGAGTCTTGTGGCAAAATATTAACTGATGTCAGGGTTTTTCATAAAAAAATAAGTTGCTATTTCCATCGAGTTGAAAGGTGGTGCATGAGACACGCACCAAAGGTGCAGGCTCTTTTTGGCGTGTCTTACGGGAACGCCCCAGTCGCCAAAAATCATTTTTATGAGAAAGGCCTTGTTGCATTCCGACAGCCTTAGAAAGAGAAACCAAAATCAGAACACAAAACAAAGACGGCTTAAATCTGTACCAAATTTTGTTGCTATTCCACATCATAATGTATTCCTTCTGTGGTTCTTTTTTTATATAACCCATAGGATTTACGCAAAAAAAGAACCCCCAACCATTTTTTTGGTTGGGAGTTCTTTTTCTCTACTATTCTTATTGCCTATCGAAAGCATAAACAATATCAATAGTTTCGAAATCATCTACATAGGAAAACGTAAGTGTCATTCGGTTGCCATTAATATTGATTTTTCCGTTGTCAAAATATAAATCTCCTTCGGGAAGCAATTCACCATCTGATGAACCATCTAAATCTTTGTGTTCAAATGCAATGACCATCAACTCGTTTGTGCTTTCATCAAAAGTCCAGTTGCCAAAAGTTGCCGTGTGGTATACATATTCCTCATCCTGATAGATAATCTCACAATTCTCTTGAGATGCGCCATAATCTAAGTAAAGCCCAGAATCCTTATACTCATCTTCATAATTCCCATTACTTGTGAATTTTAAATTCAGAATCTCATTTTTTTCATTATTATAGTTATAGTCTAGCATTTCACCAGAATTACAATATATTGTGCCGAAATCATCTTCATATAATGAACTCGCTTCCTCATTAAAAACCCAAGTTCCTACTAAATCTGCATTCCCTCCCCATGCTTCTACCTCAACACATACCTCTACAATGCTACTAACATTATTATCAGCATCATACAGGCATATTTCATAGCAGAATTGACCTGGAGCTAATCCACCTCCAAAATCTACATCAATGTAATCGCCTTCATGATTTTGTGTCCTCTGACCAAAAGCTCCTTTGTCTTTTTTGCCCTTTAATCTTTGGTTAAATGCAGAAGCTGGAACATCAAAATAGCCATCTACTTTATTACCCTCTCCATCGAAAAGCTGAATATAAGCTCCTGCCACATTGTTATCAGTAGAACTGAACTCGATATTGAAGCCAATTTTTTGCTGTGATTTTTGTTGATTAGTAGCAATATTGAAATCTAAAGAACCATTTGGAGCAGGTGCAGTTCCTTTTATTGTTGTAGCGCCATCAATCCCCACATTGTTTTCAAGTTCTGAGGCGGGGATTTTTCTATCCTCTAAGGCGTTTTGCTGATTGGCAGTAATTTGAGTCTCTGACAATCCGTTTTCGTCCTTATCACAAGAAGTGAAAAAGAATATGATGCTTAATAGAAATACTGAGATTACACTAAAATTTTTCATAAGAGATATATTTTTTTGAATGATTAAAGCGCGAAGGCAATTGTTTTCAATTTACGATTCAGAAAAATGAAACCCTTTTCTGAATCGTAAATTGAAAACTAGAGCAAGTCTCAAAGAAACGATGAGATTTATTCCCTCGAAATCATCGGGAAAAACCTAGAAACTGTAATTGCTGTGAAGAATAGCCAATAACTCTCCTGTGAGAATAAGTAAACTGATAGGGCAATCAGTAAAGCCCAAAGCACAAATTGTATTGCCAAATATTTAGGTGGAGACTTCAAATCTCTACCTCTTCTCGTTCTTCTGATTCCCCGCCAAATGAGGATAACTCCAACCAGAATCAATACAGAAAACACAATCCAGAATAAAGGTGGGATTTTTAATTCAGGTTGGGAATGCGAATTTTTGGAAACACAGGCGAGATTATACAAAATCCCAATCTGACCCACCAAAGGCGCATGTTTTGAATCTGACAATGATTCGGCAATTAATTGCCCGCCATTTAGCAGAGGATAACTGAGCAAAATCATTTCCGTGGCTAATGGATAAGCCAAGTCGTATCTTCCATTTTTTCTGCTCGCTCCACAGCCAAAAACACTTGCCGTGAAACCGTGCCCTGCCAAAACGGGTCCAGCATCTACATCCCAAAACCATTGTTGGCTTTCTTCGGCTGGAGTTCCTTTTGGGTATTCCCTAAAGCCAATTGCTGTCCAGTTTTCCAACCAATAATATTCCTCGAATTTCTTCATCCAAGTTTCGGAAACTTCCTCCCACAAATTGGGTGCAGAGTGGAGAAGCAAGGCGGTGGAACTTCCTCGTGCTAAACTAGGGGCAGATCTGAAACTGAGTATTGCTTGTGAAGTATGATAAGGAGGTAAATCTGTGAATGAATCGGTGTTTTTGAGGAAGCCTCTTTTGGCTCTTTCATACACAGAATCTCGCTCGACTCCAAAAATAGTATCTGCTTGTTTGATAGAAGAAAGTGCCAACAACATATCTCCAGGATAAATTTCTTCTGGGAAATCATGTAAAAGACCATGTTCAGAGGCATCAATTTCCGCCAACAGACCATTCGATTGCTTTTTGAGTAACTCCAAATATTTCTTCTTCCTTGTGAGTTGATGATGCGTGGCAATTCCCCCAATCAACATGGTTCTGTAATACACATTTTCCTTCGTTAGATAATCGTCTCCCCATTGTGCTTCGGCAAAATTTCCGTGATTTTTGTCGGTAATAATTCTGATTGCCGACTCAATTGCCGATTTAGCGTAGTAGGAGGGAAGCTCTTCTTTTGGAGTGTCTATTTTTTTGAGTTCCTGCTCAATTTGCAAACTGGCTTGCAAATACCAATATGCACTAAAAAGTGGCCATTCGTTACTGATTACATCTAATCGGTTAGTTTCAAGTGCCAATTTTTGTTGGAGACGGTCAGTTGCCCACTTTTCAAATCTCGGGCTAATATTCTTATGAGAGTTGTACGCAAACTGTGGAATCTCATTTTTCTCAAATGAACTATCCATCACATAATAGAGTGAAATAAACGCAGGCGATAGGAAAAAGTAAAACCCTACTAGCGTGGCTAATAGGGCATTTACAGTAATCATGAGTTTAGCAGTATTCAAAATTGGCTTATTTTTCGGTTTCTCTGAAACGATAAAAAAATAATTTGAATTTTTATCGCAGTTTGCTTTTGAGGCTAGTCTAGGCAAAAAATGTAGTCATAGCACCGCTATGGCGAGGTTTTTAACGAAGAATAGACCAAAAAGAAACAAGAAAAATGTGTAAATTATTCTTTTATCGTTTCTTTAAAAGTCAAAGATACAGAGTTGATGCAGTATCTCAAACCAGTTGGTTTTGGACCGTCCTCAAAAATATGTCCCAAATGTCCTTCGCATCGGGCGCAATGTACTTCTCTGCGAATCATTCCGTAGTTCGTATCACGATTTTCCGCTACGTAATTTTCTTTGATTGGCTCCCAAAAACTTGGCCAGCCCGTGCCTGATTTGAATTTGGTCTCAGACTTGAAAAGTGCCAATCCACAACCTCCACAAAAGTAAGTTCCTTCTTTTTTATTATCCCAATAAGTGCCAGTAAAAGCCCTTTCAGTTCCCTCTTTTCTTAAAACATCAAAAGCTTGGCTAGAGAGTGTTGCTTTCCAAGAGTCAAGAGTTACTTCCACTTTCTCCACCTTCTCAGGGAAAGCTTCTAGTTTGGATAAATCTGTATTGTCAGTTTTTTTAGTTTTCAGTATTTCTTTCATTTCCACGGTGGACTTTGTTTCCTTCTGTGCGCAGGAAGAAAAAGCAATTCCCATCAAGAAAAGGAATGCAGTATAATGAACTCTAGCTTTGATTATCGACTTCATAATTTGTTGGATTTTAAGTGAAGACTCAATGTTATGTGCTAATAACACTTCGGCTTAAAATGAGTTCATTTGGAAGGTTTAGGAAATGTTAAAAACAAGGTAAAAAAATGGCGAGACGCCAACACCATACGCCACTCGCTAGGAAGCGAGTGTGAGTTAAATCTGACGCTCGGCTCTTGCCGATGAGACTCGCCTTCGAGTGGCGTATGGTTACGGCTTCCAGCCGAAAATTATACTTGAAAAATCATCACATCAGCAAATCCCCAAATCAACTCATCACATTAGTCAATTCCAAAATGGTAATTTCTGGTGGCATTCCAATTCTCCCAGGATAGCCCAAATAGCCGAATCCACGATTTACATATAAATACTGATTGTCTTCTTTGTACAATCCAGCCCATTGCTCGTATCTATATTTTACAGGACTCCATTTTATTGAGCCAATTTCCACTCCGAATTGCATTCCGTGCGTGTGCCCAGAAAGTGTGAGGTCAATGTCTTTGTATTCTGGTCGAATTTTAGCTCGCCAATGGCTTGGGTCGTGGGAAAGAAGAATTTTGACTGGTTTGTCTTCTGTGCCTTTGTAGGCTTTTTCAATATCTCCATGCTTGGCAAAACCACCTGCTCCCCAGTTTTCCACTCCTAAAAGGGCAATTTGACTTCCTTCTCGTTCCAAAGTTACATTTTCGTTGAGGAGGAGGTTCCAACCTATTTCTTTGTGTGTTTCTTTTAATCTCGCAAGGTTTTCCACTTTCTGCTCGGGAGTTTCCCAACGGTAATAATCTCCGTAATCATGGTTTCCTAGAATGGAATAAAC
>JBLIFI010000350.1:0-5494 GCA_047633715.1 Flammeovirgaceae bacterium | reverse complement strand
ATGCACAAGGTTCGGGAGGCAATGAAGTCCAGCGGGAACAATCCCATGGACGGAATCGTGCATGTCGATGAGTTCGTGGTGGGTGGAAAGGAGGAAGGGAAAGTTGGCAGGAGCTACGACAGCAAGAAAAAGAAGGTTGTAACAGCCGTACAGCTGACTGATGAGGGAAAGGTAAGGCGAATGTACGCCATGAAAATCGATGATTACTCCTCAAAATCCCTATCAGGTATCTTTGAGAAGCATATCGACAAGAAGGCGAAAATCACGACTGATGTACGGAGGGGTTAACGCCCGATAATGAAAGAATATTCCATTAAGCAGATACCAAGCAATAATGGACAGAACTTCAAGGCTCTCCACACGATGATACATCAGGTAAAATCTTGGATTAGAACAACTTACTCCTGGGTAAGCCATTCGAATATTGACCGATATTTCGATGAGTTCTGCTACCGACTGAACCGCTCCCAAAATAAAGAAACGATATTCAACAACCTTATTCAGAGGATGGTCAAAGCAGAAAATATTGAGCATAAAATACTATGTAGTTAAATGATTACCTCTAAAGATTGCTATCTTTTCATTTTCATACCTGCAAATTTCCATATTTTCACATTCTTTTCCCTCATGAAAAAACAAATTGCCGTTTACTTTGGTGGAGGCACAATTTCCTCAATTCCCAACGAAGAAGGCGTGCGGAGTGCGGGTCAGATTTCGCTGATTGAGGAGTTTAGGAAGAATCATTCCCGTGCTGAAAATCTCCTTGCAGATTTAGAACTCCAAACACCCAAAAGCGTTTATAATGGATTGAGTGAAGACGTTTCTCCTTCCATACAAAAAGAGATTTTAGTCGAAATCCGAACCAAGATAGAAGAGGAAAATGTGGATGGTTTATTGCTCACATTTGGCTCTGACAATATGCTGAACATGGCAAAATTCCTTTCGAGGAGTTTGGAAACGGAACTCGCTGAGAAGAAAATTGCCTTGGTGCTGACGGGCGCAAACGATGATATCTCCAAACCTGAAACCGATGCTTGGCGAAATATGGCTTTGGCATTCGAGACTTTCCAAAAGAAAGAGGCTGGTGTGTTCATCTGCTTTGGCGAGCAGGCAATCCGAGCAACTGATGCCATGATGTTGCCCTTCGATGGAAAGGCAATGAAAATTGGGAGTAAGAAGAATCAGCAATATTGGAAAGCATTCCACAAAAAAGAGGAGAATAGGGAAGATTTTCTGATTGAGACAATGGAGAATTTGGGATGCTGTGTGTATTTTGCAAATTCTGTTAGCTTGACCAATCAGGAAGAATTTTTGCAAAAAATTGATGATAAGAATATAAAAATTGCAATATTTGTGCTCTTTCATTCAGGAACTGCTAATGTTCGGGATGAGTCTCGCTCAATTGCTACTTTGGTAAAACGACTTCGGGAGGAGTTGCGAGTAGTTTGTTTCGGTGGAGCTGAAAATGGGGAAATGACCACGCTCAACTCTTACGATACGAGTGTTACATTGAGAAAGGCAGGATTAGTGCCACTTTACGACATTGATTATTACATTGCCCTCTTGAAAGCCAGCCAGCTTACTTCACTTACGAAACTGGAAGTGATTGACGAAATGCTGAAACTTTCAGAGTTGGAGAAATCCAAACAAATCATAAACCAAGAACACATAAAGGAATTAAAAGAATTGTACAGATGGAAAAATTGATGACTTTAGAAGTTCTTTCAAGCATAAAAGGAGCGGAATCTTCCGTTGCTATCGAAGAACTATTTGAAAACATTAAAAATGCCAATACAAGCGTTGGCGAAAACCAGTCTATAAATAATAATTTAGCCGTTCATTTGGGAGATTTGAGGAAAGATGAGGTAATTGAAAGCTCGGAATTGGAGAAATCAATTATCAGAAATAATTTCCCCAATCAGAAGAATAATTACTTGGTAGTTTCCAGAGTGATAGAAGAATAGGTTATTGCAAAAAAATCATCATAAACCATTCGCATCAATCTGGAGCGAATGGTTTTTTTACGGACAATAATTTGTAATGAAATTAGAACTAAAGAAAAATATTTGGAAATCTGACGAGAGCGGTCTTGGATTCTATTGTCTTAACATATTCGAATGTTCTGAGATGAATCCTAATATAAAAGATTTGTTAATAAATAAAATTCTTAAAGAAAAAGAATTTGGTTCGATTGAGAACATAAATACAGAGTCGAAAGAACCAACAGATTACTATGGTTCAATTTTTCTAAATAAAATTCAGCCATCAGATTTCAAAGTATTAAATTTTAAGCAGTTTAAATCTGAAATTAAAGAATATTGGAAAGACGAAGATTGGGGTGAGGATTTACCAATATTCAAAAATAATTTTGAGTTAGCTATTTCGGTTTTTAACCAAATTGAATTGTCGACTCGAAATTTTTACTATATCAATGCAGAAGAAATCGATTCTGAAAAACTAGTACACCCACATTTTTTCACATATTTTGTTTGTATAATCTCAACCCAAAAAGAATCGAATAAAATATTCATTCTGACTTTTGGAATAGACTAAAGAAACTAAAGCGTTTTATCAATCTTGATACTTGCTACTAAATACTCGATACTTACTCATGAACTCACAAATAAAAGAACTCCATCAACAACTCCAAAACAAGCAAATTTCTTGTTTGGATTTAGTGAAATCTAAGCTGGAGAAGTTGCAGGAGAACGAACATAATACTGCCAATTTCCTTTTGTCGGAGAAGGCTTTGAAAATGGCGGAGAAAGTAGATGAAAAGATTGCCAAGGGTGAGCAAATTGGATTGTTAGAAGGGATTCCCTTTGGAGTGAAAGATGTCTATTTATTGCAGGGAGAAAAAGCCTCGGCAAGTTCCGATTTCCTGAAAGAATACGTTTCTCCCTACACCGCAACTGCCATTCAGAAGTTGATGGATTTAGGTGCAATCCCGATTGTGAAAGAGAATTGCGATAGTTTCGGACACGGAAGCACGAATGAGAACACGGTTTTCGGGGCAGTCAAAAATGCGCATAACCCTGATTTGGTTGGAGGCGGTTCTAGCGGAGGAAGTGCCGTAAATGTTGCCAAAAATCATACAGTTTTCTCTATTGGTGGCGATACGGGCGGTTCCATTCGGCAACCTGCGGGCTACAATAAAGTGTTCGGATTGAAACCTTCCTATGGTTTGATTTCCCGATTCGGGCTGATGGCTTATGCTTCTTCTACGGATTGCGTTGGGCCAATTGCCAACTCTGTGGAAGATATTCGGATTGTACTAAACGCCATTAGTGGAAAGGATTACAGAGACCAAACTAGCTTTGAATCTGAGCCAATTCCCGAATTTTCTAGCAAGTTGGATTTATCAGGTTTGACTATTGGTTATTATAATGAATTCCTTGAAAATGAAGGTTTGGAGCAATCCATAAAAGCTGATTTTTTCAAACTGATTGACTCGTTGAAACAGAAAGGAGTCAAAGTAAAGCCGATTGAGTTCAAAAATGCAGATACTTTGGTTTCCACTTATTACACTTTGGCAATGGCGGAAACGGCTTCCAACTTGGCAAGATTAGATGGAACGATGTACGGAAATAGAATTGAAGCGGAGAGCTTGAAAGAAAGCTATGCGATTACAAGGTCAGAGAATTTCACAGCGGAAACGAAGAGGCGAATTGTAGGCGGAAACCAAGTGCTTTCCCAAGGTCATTCCGATGAAATTTATCTGAAAGCGAGAACTTTACGAGATAAAATCACGACTCATTTTGAGCAAGATTTCCAAAATGTAGATTTAATTCTCTCGCCAGTTTCCCCAACGCTACCACCAGAAATTGGCAAAAGCATGAAAAACCCACTCGAAATGTATTTATCCGACATTTATACAATTGGATTCAGCTTAGGAGGTTTGCCAACACTTACCGCTCCAATTGGCACAGAAACGGGAATTCAGATTACGGGAAAGAAGAAAAGTGAAGAGTTGATTTTGGGATTTGCTGAAAAAGTATCAGGTATCAAGTAGTGAGTATTAAGATGTTAGAAATGACGTGCTTGTCAGAACTTCAGTTCTGACAATAGTTGAGTCCTCAGACTTAAGAAAATTGAAAATGTATAATAGCTAGTTCAAAATTTCGGAATACTTGAAATCCATATCTTCAATGAAAAAAACAGATAAATCAAAAAAGAACATTTGCTTAGCCAAAATTGAAAGAAGCTATATTCCACCTTTTGATTTTAGTTTTACAGGTATATGTAATAACAGTAGCCCCAATTTTCCTCAAAAAATTGCAGAAGAGGGTCATTTAAAAAAAGACGAAGAGTTGCTCTGCTTTACATTTATAAATGAGGAAATTTGGACTCTTCTAACTACACGTAGAATAATCTCAAAAGAAGGGCCTTCTCCTGATGAACATTCATTTGATGGAATCGTAAAATGGGATTTTGGTGATTTCAAAGGGTATTCTAAACAATTTTACACGAAAGGCTTCATTTTTTTTGAAGATGATGAAGTTATTTCCATTTTCATCGAAACGGGACGAGCTTCAATGATAATGATTAATGCCATAATGACTCTTGACCAAATAGAATAGTTAGTGCCTGTCAGTTCCTTAGAACTGACAACGGTTGAGTCCTCAGACTCAATAAAATTGAAAAGAATGAATACAAAAACTCTCTTCTTATTTCTATTACCCATTCTATTCTTGGCTAGTTGCCGAGATTATAATAGTGAGGAATATATCAAAATCGAGAATCAGGCAATCAATGATATCATCCCCGAGATAATCGATTTGGAAGATATGATTGAAATGAATGATTACAAAACAGATAATATTATACTTTTTCTAGCCTCAAATCTAGATACTTTTCATGTTCCATTGCATAAGCCAATAGATTCACGGTTTGAGATTGAAAAAGCTTTAGGATTGACTCAAAACAATAAGGAGGAATTAGAAATTCTCATTGAAAAATATGAGAAACAAAAAGCCTTATTTGCACCAATTGTAGATGGTACTTTGAAACCAAGAAAACTCAAACACGATTTTAAAGTGAAAGGTTTGAAAGTGGAGCTAGTAGAAACAAAAATGGAAGAGTTATCATCGAATATTAAAGGAGAAATGTTAGGTGTTTTGGAGGTTTCAAGAGTTCTTTTCAAAGATGATTTTAATGAAGGTTTTTTGTCATATCTTTTCTATTGCGGAGATAATTGTTATTGGAGGTATAATATAGAAATAGGTAAAAGTGATGGGAAATGGAGGGTTGTTAAAGAATATTCTGGAATACGTGTTAACAAAAGACTTAGGGTAAAAGAAGAATAGATTCTTCGCAATCTCAGAATGACAGAAAAATAAAATTAAAGAATTTGCCCTCAATAATTACCAAGGCAAATCACATGAATCAAGGTCATGGATATAGAAAAATTATCAGAAGAATTACATAAGGCGGGTTTGGAAGTCGTGATTGGCTTGGAAACGCATGTTCGGTTGAATACGAAATCGAAGTTGTT
>JBLIFI010000349.1:0-5509 GCA_047633715.1 Flammeovirgaceae bacterium | reverse complement strand
TGAAAGTATTATCCAAGAAAAACTGAATGTATTCTCCCTGGCAATCGAATACTTTGAAAAGCGTGTCTTGTTTCATTTCCTCCACTTGCACATAAGAAGTCAGTGCCCATTTCTGTCCAACCAAACCTTCTTCAATTTTCTCTACCAAATCTTGGGAATTAGCCTGAAAGCCAACAAAAACTAAAAGTATTAGTAGGTAAAAGCGATTTTGAATTGTCATTTTTTTGCGGTCTTGAAAAATTATATATTTTATCTTGCGAAGATTGGAATTCCAAATTTGTTGGTCAACTGATAAGATCGATATGTCAAAAATAGTGCGAAAAGATTAGTGGTTTCAATTTCTAACAAGTGAGAGGTCATAAATGGAAATTCTTGATGTGCTTGGTTAGGAACTGTATTTTCCTCACTTGTTCTCAAGTCGCTTGGTCGTATCTTGAATGCAAGTCCAATTGAATGCAAGTTCAACCCAATACGTACTGTAACCTAACTCCGCATCTGCGATGCTTTTCAAAATCAAATCTTGGTAAAAAATCATTAAACTTTTCTTGCAACGCTGAATCTTGTTATCTTTGCAACTTTGTTTTGAGAATCGGTCTCAGGGCAAGTTTAAATGCATTGTAAAAATACAAGGCTCGGTTGAGCCAAATAGAAAGTTTATGGATAAAAATCAAGCAACGGGATTAATTCTATTGTCTGCCATGCTGTTGGTCTATCTGACCTTCTTTGCACCAGACCCAATAGAAATCCCCACAGATGGAGAAGTAGTTACTGACTCAATCCGACAGAAAAAAGAAGAAATTAAGCAGATTAAGGAAGATATTGTTCTTTCTGATTCTGCAAATACGGTAAAATATGGGTTTTTCGGGGCTGGAAAATCGGGAGCTGCCCAAGATATTGTTCTGGAGAATGAAGTAATTAAGGTTACTTTAAACTCACAAGGCGGAACGGTAAAGGAGGTTTTGTTGAAAAAATATCTGACTTTCGAGAAGAAACCTTTGATTTTGATAGACGAAGCCAGTTCCGACATTAAGGAGACTATCAATACTTCTGATGGTCTTTTTGATTTGAACAAACTGTATTATCAGGCTCAGAAAAATGACACGAGTGTTGTTTTCTCTATTGCCGATGGAGCAGGTGGAAGGATGGAGCGAGTGTATTCTTTGCCAAAAAACAGCTACGTATTGAATTACAAAATCAATACAAGTGGTTTGGATAATGTGATTCGCCAAGAGCCGATTAAATTCAATTGGGTGGACAGAATGAAAATCCAAGAAAAAGAGATTTCTACGAGTCGTCAGAAAGCTACGGTTAACTTTTATACTACAGAAGAAGATTTCGATTATGTGAGCGAAGGTGCGGTGGAAAGAACGGAAGAAATTCCTGAAGCTCCTGTGCGTTGGGCTTCCATGAAACAGAAATTTTTTAATGCTTCTATCATTACCGATGCGCAGTTTAATAATTTCAAAGCCTACACCGAAGTTCCTCCAAATGAATCGGAAGAGTTTCTGGAGACTGGCGAGATTGACATGGAAATTCCGCTTTCCAACTTGAATTCGGAAACTGCCAATATGCGTTTCTATTTCGGGCCAAATGATTATGACATTTGCCAAACGGTAACAGAAGATTTTGAGGAAAATGTTTCTATGGGCTGGGTAGTTTTCCGCCCAATTAACATTTACGTAATCATGCCGATGTTCAATTTCTTTGCTGGCTTTATTGACAGCTACGGAATTGTGATTTTGATTATTGTATTCATTATCAAGTTTGCCGTGTTCCCGCTGACTTACAAGTCTTATATCGGGATGGCGAAAATGAAGGTGTTGAAGCCAGAAGTGGATGAGTTGAAAGAACAATACAAAGACGAGCCACAGAAAGCACAACAAGAACAAATGAAGCTTATGGGGAAATTTGGAGTCAGCCCCGCAAGTGGTTGCGTGCCTATGTTGGCGCAAACTCCAATTTGGTTGGCAATGTTCAACTTCTTCCCGAATGCAATTCAGCTAAGACAAGAGTCTTTCCTTTGGGCAGATGATTTATCTACTTATGATTCAATCATGAATTTGCCATTTGAAATCCCTTTCTATGGCGACCACGTAAGTTTGTTTACTTTGCTCATGACTTCGGTTACGTTGTTGAATACCTATTACAACAACCAAATGAATCCGCAAATGTCATCGCAACCTGGCCCAATGAAATACATGGGTTATATTATGCCATTCATGTTCTTGTTCTTCTTGAACTCATTTGCAGCTGGTCTGACTTATTATTATTTCGTTTCCACTACTATTTCCGTTTCCCAACAGCTTTTTAGCAAGAAATTCTTGATTAATGAAGAAGCAATTCGGGCTAAATTGATGGTAAACAAAGAGAAGCGAGCGAAAAAAGGTGGTGGCTTACAAGAGCGTATGATGAATAAGCTCCAAAACATTAAGGAAGATGCTGACACTGCCAAAGCAAAAAGACCGCCAGTAGGAAGCATTTTGAAAAATGGCAAAGTGAAGAAAAAGCCTAAGAAATTGTAGATAGTAAAAAAGGAGATGCTTTTAAAGTATCTCCTTTTTTGTTCTTATTAACTCATGTTACGCAAAGGTTCAATTTTCGCTCGAATTCGCACATTCAAAAGAACACAGCCAAGTGCTTTTTTGCGTAACATCAGTTATTAATTTGGAAAACAGACTAATATTTCTCCCCTTTCATTTTAACCTTGTTTTTTTTGTAACAGCATCAGGTATGGACAAAGTTATTTTTTTACTACTTGGTCAATCTGATTTTTTTTCTAACTAATTTTGGCTTGTTACTTAGAAAACATAAGTAAAATAATAGTCTTAACTCTACCCGACTATTGTTGTCAATTACTGATTTTCAAACATTGATTCAAGGCTTCTTAGCCTTGAATCAATGTTTGAAAGTTCCCTGACTTGCTAAAAAAAAGAAAGTCAGGGAACTTTCGGCAGACTTAGTCGAGGTTTGGAAACCTCGAGCAGCAAAACGGTCGGGTAGGGTAAATAGTCTTAACTGTGTAGGATTTATAGCCAAATGCTCGCACTTTTTTCATTGCTTGTCCTATCTGTCAGACAACCAAATTAGCTAATAAATGGAATTGAAAGGTAAAAAAGTCTTGGTAACAGGAGCAGAAGGTTTTATAGGAAGCCATTTGGTGGAAAGGTTACTTGAAGAAGGTGCGCAAGTAAAAGCCTTTGTATTATACAACTCGTTTAACTACTGGGGTTGGCTAGAAAACCTTTCTGCTGACAAGTTAAAAAGCATAGAAATATTTACAGGAGATGTTCGCGATCCGAATGGCGTGAAAACTGCCATGAAAGGCTGTGATATAGTATTTCATCTAGCCGCACTCATTGCGATTCCTTATAGTTATCACTCTCCAGACTCTTATGTTGATACAAATATTAAGGGAACACTTAATGTATTGCAGGCTGCTAGAGATTTAGAACTTGAGAAAGTATTGGTAACATCAACCTCTGAAGTATATGGGACAGCCCAATATATTCCGATAGATGAGAAACACCCTAAACAAGGACAATCCCCTTACTCAGCTACTAAAATTGGAGCAGATCATATTGCTGAGTCATTTTACAGAAGCTTTGATTTGCCTGTAACAATTGTTAGGCCTTTCAACACTTATGGACCAAGGCAGTCTGCCAGGGCGGTAATTCCTACAATTATCACCCAACTCTTAGACGGAGCCTCCGAAATTAAGCTAGGGGATTTGACGCCAACTAGAGACCTGCTTTATGTGGAAGATACTGCAAATGGTTTTGTTGAAATCGCAAAGTCTGACAGTTTGATGGGCGAAGAAGTAAATATTGCCACTAATTCTGAAATCAGTATAAAAGAACTGGCGGAAACTATTATTGGTCTTATTAACCCGAAGGCAGAAATAGTGATAGACCCAGCCCGCATCAGACCATCTAAAAGTGAAGTGTTTAGGCTATATGGTTCAAATAAAAAGATTAAGACGATGACTTCTTGGAATCCTTCCTACACATTTAGCGAAGGAATTCAAGCAACCATTGAATGGTTTAGTAAAGGGGATAATTTGAAACAATATAAATCTGGGATTTACAATGTATAATAGGTTGTTTTCGTTGAGTCTGTTGTACTATACTGAAAACTAAAATTGAGTAACAAGTGTAGAAATATGGGTATATCGGCTTAGAGCGTACAGCACTTTTTGAAGCGGACGCTTCCTCGAAATCACAAGTCCGAGCGGACGCTCGAACTATTTAGGCGACTTATACTGACACACCTATAAAAATGTAAATTAATTCCCACTCCAAGCACAGTAAAAAGCAATGAATCATCAGAACTTTGTATCATTCGTAAGAGAAGCTTATCTCACACCAGAGAATTTCATTCCTTTGCATGAGCCTCGGTTTGTGGGAAAAGAAAAAGAATATCTGAATGATGCGATTGATTCTACATTTGTTTCTTCTGTGGGAGCTTATGTAAATCGGTTTGAGGAAATGATGGTGGAAATTACGGGAGCAAAATATGCAGTTGCCACCGTGAATGGAACTTCCGCTCTTCACATTGCTTTGCTTTTGGCAGGTGTTGAGCCGAATGACGAAGTAATTGCCCAGCCTCTTACTTTTGTGGCTACTGCAAATGCCATTAGCTATGCGGGCGCAAACCCCGTTTTTGTAGATGTCGATAAAGACAGCATGGGATTGTCTCCAGACGCTTTAGAAGCATTTTTGAAACAGCATTGCAAAGTTGAAAATGGAGTTTGCAGAAACAATTCAACTGGAAAAATAATTAAAGCTTGTGTTCCCATGCACACTTTTGGTTTTCCGTTGCGCATAAAAAGAGTGGCTGAAATCTGCAAAGAGTGGAAAATAACTCTCGTGGAAGATGCTGCGGAATCTTTAGGAAGTTATGTGGGAAAAATACACACAGGCACTTTCGGGGAAATTGGCATTTTCAGCTTCAATGGCAACAAAGTAGTTACTTGCGGAGGTGGTGGAGCAATTGTTACTGACAATGAAGAACTGGCAAAAAAAGCAAAATACCTCACAACAACCGCAAAAGTCCCTCACAAGTGGGAATATAATCATGACATGATTGGCTACAATTACAGAATGCCCAATCTGAATGCGGCATTAGCTTGCGCACAATTGGAAATGCTCCCCAATTTTTTAGTAAGAAAGAGAAAATTAGCAGAGAGTTATACTGGGTTTTTCAAAAACCAGAAGATTGATTTTGTCACAGAAAGAGAAGGGACTACTGCAAACTATTGGCTAAATGCCATCATTCTGCAAAATAGAATTGAAAGAGACCGTTTTTTGGAGTTTACCAATGGAGAGAAAGTGATGACTCGCCCAATTTGGCAACTGATGAGCGAGCTAACTATGTTCAAACATTGTCAGAAGGGCAATTTGGATAATGCAACTTGGTTAGCAGATAGAGTTGTAAATATCCCGAGTAGTGTGATTTTACATTAGTAATTGGGTAGTTTGAAACAAGTAATGCTAGAGCACACTTAAAAAAA
>JBLIFI010000348.1:0-5512 GCA_047633715.1 Flammeovirgaceae bacterium | reverse complement strand
TTGCATTTTTCCAACGCATCTGCTCCGCTATTTACGGGTGTGATGTCGTAGCCTTTATTGGTAAGAAATAATATATGTGGCTTGAGTAAGTCGATTTCATCGTCTGCCCAAAGTATGGTGTATCTGGTTTGCATATTTATAGTAGTAAGTATTGAGTAGCTAGTAGTGAGTATAAAAAACAAGCGGAATTAATTTTCCGATTTATGATTGTATAGAAAAGAATAAAGACAGTTTTCTCAATTCCGAAACCTAGTAACTCAAAAGATTTATTTTATTCTCAAATTCAATAATAACCATAAAATCAATCAAATGAACAACTGTTTACTCAAACGGTGTGTGAAAATTTGATAAATCAAGTTTAGCTTTGCCTTCCGCAGTTCAAGCTTTTGCAAAACCTACACTCGAAAGTCGGAAATCACAGAATTATTTTATTCTCAAGAAACTTGCAAATCTGAAAACTAAAACTAACTTTGTATTTCAAAGTAGTTTGAAAAATCGCAAACTTTACTACTCAATACTCATTACTTACTACTCATTACTACGAAATGGCAGTTTCAACCCAAGAGCAATTAGAAGCTTTATCCGACATTCGTTCCATGATGGAGCAATCTTCCCGATTCATTTCCCTGAGCGGGCTTTCGGGTATTTTTGCGGGAATTACCGCTTTGGTTGGAGCAGGATTGGCTTATTTGAGAATCAACAATTCATTTTCTATTTCTTCAGAAGGGAGAATTTTGAAATTTGGGTTGGCAAAATATGATGTTTCTGGAGATATTATGGCAGATTTGATGCTGATTGCCTTGGCAACTTTAATAATCGCCATTGCTTTCGGGATTTTCTTCACGACAAGAAATGCTAGAAAGAAAAATCAGAAAATTTGGGATTCGCTTACTAAAAGGCTGGTTGCCAACTTGTTTATTCCTTTAGCTACGGGTGGAGTTTTCTGCCTGATACTGATGTATCGTGGTTATGTGGGAATTATAGCTTCTTCTACCTTGATTTTTTATGGAGTGGCACTTATCAATGCGAGCAAATACACTTTGAAAGACGTTTGGTATTTAGGAATATGCCAAATCGTATTAGGTTTGTTGGCCGCAATGTATGTGGGTTATGAATTGTTATTTTGGTCAATTGGTTTTGGCGTATTGCATATTGCTTACGGAACATACATGTACGTTAAATATGAATCAGATCATGATTCTCAGGATTAACTTGATTAGTAAGATTTTGAAAATAGCAATCAGCATCAACGGGCAAATAAATCAAGGCAATCTTGCTAATCCTCAAAATCATGGTTCAGACTTTTGCCTATAATAAATACAAGAATACTAACTCAAAAAATAGCTTTTGAAAAACATAATTTCCAATCTGAATAAAGCCTTTGAAAACCGAGTGCGGTTGGGAGCCATGTCGCTTCTGATGGTAAACGATTGGGTGGAATTCAGTACGCTGAAAGAAACCTTGGGCGTGACAGATGGGAATTTATCGAGCCATTTAGCAGGTTTGGAAAAGATGGAATACTTGGAAATCCAAAAACAATTTGTAGGAAAAAAGCCAAAAACGACTTACCGAGCGACTTTAAAAGGAAGAGAAGCCTTCAAAGAACATTTGAATGCGTTGGAGAAATTGTTGAAAGGTGGATAAAAGAATGTACGGATGTGTAGATATGCAAATTTGAAAATGAAATGGAATCTCTTCTGCGCTTGTAGTTCCATTCCATGGTGGCCATCAGAACTGACAACTCTTCGATTGGACTGGCAATCCAGTCCTCAGATTCGATGCAACTCGGCTTCGAGGAAAAATTGTAAATATTACTGAAAAATCAACGAGATTTTGTCATGGCATCGGCCATCCGACCTGAGCTTGCGAAGGAACTATTTATACAAAAAAGCGATAGATTTTTCGTAAATCGGTAGCCGATGCTATCAAAATGACAATCAATAAGCCTACATTTAAAATCATAAATCTCTGATAATCAATTATTAACTTTTGTCATATACTCAGAAAATGAACAATGAAATTGCAAGAATCATAATAGTTCTACTTGGTGGGATTTGGGGAATTTATCAAGCTTATTCTTCCCATTTTGAGTCATCATTTTTTGATTTTTTTGAGCTGATATTATCCGTAATCATAATTTCACCAATTTGGATTTGGTCATTCTATGAGTATTCGGTAGCTAAAAATAGGAGTCAGAAAAGACAAAATGGAATTGCCATATTAGTTGGAGGAATATTATTATCTATAACTATTACTATTTATTCATTCACGAATTATCAATTCAATAAACCTACTCTAGTAAAAGTGCTTTACGATGGTGGTTATAATGGAATTGCTATTGATTTCAAGACAGATGGAACATTCATTACAAATGATTCGGCAATGTTTGGCAGTATTTATTCTTATGGGGAATATTCCATAGAGAATAACAAGATTGTTTTAATTGGCGGAGAACTATCCAGTTTTTTTCATTCAAATAGATTGTTGATTACTGAATTTGCTGTTGGAATTGGAGATTCAAGGAAACGTGTGTATCAAGTTGATGATACTGAAACAAAAATCCCAAACTCTACAGAGTTTAAATTAACTGTTGACAACAGATGAAAACTAGAAACATCCTATTTCTGATTTGCTTAGTTTTCATTTTATCCTGTAAAGACAGCAATCAAAGAAGGAAAGAAATTATGGCTGAAAAAGTAGTCGAATTAAACAAGGAAATGGCTTATTGGGATAATCTTAAACAAAAGGTGATTTCCGATGGAGGTAATAGAATGCAAGAATTAGATAAGTCATTACAAACGGAGTTAGAGCAAGCTGGGATTCGAGATGTTTATATCGAAGGAACAGAATATTACGAAATATCATTCCATACGAACTGGACTTCATATCCAATTGGCGGAACTTCTTTGCATTGGAATAGCCGTGATTATGAACCAAAAGCAAAAAAAGGTTATCATGACAATCTATCTAATGGTCATATAGACGTTTGGGGAGTCGGAAATGGTTGGTTTATTATGACTGACCGCAGTTTTATGTAACAGATAAAAATCAAAATTCTATTTTTTTATTCAATCACTTTGAAATTCAAAGCACTTTATGAAAAATTTAAAAATCTATCTTTCCCTATTCGGTGGACTTGTTTTCAATCTCATTTTCTGGGGCGAAAGTCTTGGTTTGAATGGATTACTGTTCACACTTTTTCTATTCGCAGGTTTGTTTGGACTGAATAGAAAAGAAATTATATTCTCCAAATACACTTGGCTGACTGCTGGGGGAATGCTCACATTTGCCTTACTGATGATTTGGCACAATTCCTTTCCGAGTAAATTGGGCTGGAGTGTTTCGGGGCTTTTGTTAGTAGGATTTTCGCAGGAAAACAGCTTCAGAAGTATTATGTACGCCAGTTCATCGAGTTTGCAGATGTTTTTCCTGACTGGGAAAGAGTTTTATAGTCAAATCAACTTCTCTGATACGCAGAGAAAAGACTTGCAAGTTGCCACTCGCTATGTCAAATTATTCGTGCTTCCTGTTATAGTTGCGATTGTCTTCTTTGTGATTTTCCGAATTGCCAATCCTGTTTTTGCAGAATTGACAGATTCCATATTTCTATGGATGGGCGAAAGCATCGAATTGCTTTTCCAACTATTGTCTCCAGGCAGGTTAGTGTTGATGCTTTTTGGAACATACATTTCTGCTTGGTTCATTCTTCGGAAAAGAAGCGAGAAACTGGCTCAGAAAGAAGCTTCTATTCCCGAAGAAGTGAAACGAAAACGAGGTTTTGTTCAAAGAACTCTCCATTTTGATTTCTCTCCAATTGCCTTGAAAAATGAAAATGCCACAGGCGCAATCTTAATGACAATGGTGGCTTTGATGGCAACTTGTGTAAACCTGATTGATATTTCCACACTTTGGTTCAACTTTGAAATCGAAGAAGGAATGAACCTTTCCCAATTGGTGCATGAAGGAACTTATATGCTGATTATCAGTATTTTACTTTCCATGGGAATTATGCTTTACTATTTCCGAGGCAATCAGAATTTCTATCAGAAAAATGAGAGACTGAAATGGTTGGCGTATATCTGGATTGTGCAAAATGCAATTATGGTCATTTCCGTTTGCATCCGAAATTCCCATTATATCCATCATTTCGGTTTAGCTTACAAGCGAATTGGTGTATTGTTATTTTTAGGATTAACTCTTTTTGGTTTGGCAACACTCACACTTAAAATCAAACATAAAAAGTCTGCATTTTACCTAATCCGAACAAATAGCTGGGCAACTTATGCGCTCCTGTTCGCCCTCGCCATTCCCAATTGGGATGGAATGATTGTGAAGCATAATTCTTCGCATCAATTTATGCACAACATGGATGCGAAGTTTTTGCTTTCCCTCTCCGATAAAACCTTGCCTGTTCTGATTGAGAAACAAGAAATGCTTTCGGAAGTATATGAGAACAATAAGTCAGAACACGCTACGAGTTTCAATTTCAAACAAATTTTGACACAAAAATCAAGACGCTTTCTCACAGAACAACGAGATAAAACTTGGCTTTCTTGGAACTATGCGGAGTGGGAAGCTGAGGACTTTTTGAGAGCGGAAGGAGTTACGGCTTATGAAAATGAGGATTGAAATCTAACCCTCTAATTCATGAAAACATCCGCACAATGGCTCGCTCATTTCCAGCAAAATCTCCTTCAAAAAAGAGTTGATTGGAGTGTGAAGCCGACTATCAACTTAGCAAAGCACAAAGCGTTGATTGACTCTATGAAAGCTTGGCAATTGGGCGAGACTTCGGAAGGTTTAAATTTATTGGCAACTGCTAAGAAATATGCAAAAAGCAGAAAGGATTCTGAATATGTAAATGCCATTCGCTTATTCATTCGGGAAGAACAAAAGCATGGGAGAAATTTGGGGGAATACCTTGACCTGATTGGGGAAAAACGCAAAACTTCTGATTGGGGAGATTCACTTTTTCGTTGGGTTCGGCACTTGAATCAGAATATGGAAATCTGGACAATTACCGTAATTATTACCGAACAATTTGCTCAAACCTATTACAGCGTACTTTACAAAAGTGTTGATTGCGAACTACTTACTCAAATCTGTAAAGATATTCTGAAAGATGAAGCGCATCATGTCAAATTCCAATTGGAAAGATTACAAGAGATTTTAAGTCATAGAAATAAATGGCAAATACAAGTTTCACTCAAGCTTTACCGATTCTTGTTCCTGACAATCACACATACAATTTGGCTTGCCCATTCCGTGGCTTTCCGAGCTTCGGGTTTGGCACTCAGAAAAAGTGGTTGCAATTCTCCAAAAAATCGCATTTGAATGTTCTCTGGCATAATTCCATTTTCCAAAAGATAATTTCTCACAGCTTCCGCCCTTGTTTTGGAAAGTTCGAGATTGTAATCTCCATTCCCTAAATCATCTGTATGTCCAAGCAATTTGATGGAATAACTTTCAAAAATCGCCAAAGTGTCAAGTACTTTACTTAGTCGGGAAATGT
>JBLIFI010000347.1:0-5512 GCA_047633715.1 Flammeovirgaceae bacterium | reverse complement strand
TTCTCTTTTTGCCATTTCCACCATCTTTTCATCACAAAATACTTTTTTCCCCAATATTTTCGGATTGAAGAGCGGGTTTTTGGTTTTGGAGTCGGGGAAGTTCGGAACATGGTTGGCAAAATGAGTATAAACTATGAGCAAATATACAATGGTTCATTCTAAGAATTTGCGAATGATTCTTTGCAGAAAAAGTTGTTCTTACAGAAATGAGAAAAAGAAGTCAATAGTTTGGTGGTATGGAAGAGGTAATGTTGCTTATGGATATTTCAGCACAAGCAGGCGTTTGCACTATGATTCGTTTTTTTGAGCATTACTTGTTTAACATCATCAATGATTTTAATCTTTATTCCTTTCTCTTTACTCTTTTTTCCAAAAAACTCAATCCATAATTTCAAAGAGCATGGCTAATGCTAGAGCTTTTATATTGTTTCAAATAATCGGAAGGCGTGAATTTGGTAATGGCTTTGAACTGTCTGTTAAAATTGGAGATATTATTATATCCACATTCATAGCAAATCTCCGTCACATTCAAATTGTCATCTAGCAAAAGCTTACAGGCGTGTCCAATCCTGACTTCACTTAAAAAGTTGGAGAATGTTTTTTGAGTTCTCTGTCGGAAATAGCGACTGAAAGCGGTTGGAGTCATATTCGCCACAAAAGCGACTTGTTCTAAAGTGATTGCGCCCGAAAAGTTATTCATGATGTGGTCAAAAACATCATTTATTTTCTTCGATTCGGTTTCTTTCAGCGGAGTAGAAAAACTGAGTTTGGAAATATATTCCCATTCATTGGAAGTGGAAATATCGTGCAGAATAGAGAGAAATATGAGTAAGCGGTCAAAGCTGTTTTCCAAATCAGCTACTTTTTTCATTTTTTCGCCCACTATTTTTCTCGTTTCCCCCAAAACCAAAATCCCACGGCTTGCCATTCGGAGTAATTGGTTGATATTCCGCATTTCTGGCAAGCTGAAAAACTCATTCCCAAAAGATTTCTCATTGAAATAGAGCGAAACAAAGCCTGCTTTCAAATCATCGAATCCGTTATAAAAAACTTTGTCATTTCTGAAAACATGCGGAAGGTTTGCTCCAATCAGCACAATATCTCCTGCCTTAAATCGGTCAATGCTGTCTCCAATAAACCGAGTTCCGAAACTTTCTATAATCAAGGTAATCTGCAAATCCTCTGGGTGGAAATGCAACACATCGTAGAAATGAGGTACATCTACCACGCTTTGCACGCTGAAAGAGGCGTTCTGCGTTTTCGGGAAGCTGTAAATTACGGGTTTCATGTAGATTGGCAATTATTGAAGAGCATATAGAAAGTCTGCTGGGTAACTATTATTCTTTTACATAAGAGAAACAAGTTGCGCCACAAGCAATAGCTAAAGTAGTTCCTCTAGAATTAACTTTTCCCATATCTCTCAAAGAGAGATTGCCGTTTTTACCAAACCAATATCTCCAAATTCTTTCCTCAGCATCCATAATTCCGAGAAATATGGCAAGTAATCCCTTTGGTTCGTAAAACTTAATTGTTATAGCCGAATTGACTGTGATGTCTTTCGTAATTAAATCCCGTTCGCATAACATCAAACTGTCATTTTTTACAACAAGTAAGTTATCCACTTTACCTTCCTTATTCATTTTTAGTTTTCCCCCATTTCACTTGTTGAGTCAATTCTATGAGTAACATGAAAGTAAGTCAAAGCAATGCGATTATTTCCTGTATCCAAATTGATTAAAGCCTTTTCAAAGTTTTCCCTTTGGAAACTATCTCTAGCAAATTCAATATTCTCCACTTCTTGTCCGAAACAAGAGAAGTAAAGAATATTAAAAAAAAGAAATGTGGAATAAGATTTCATTGCAAATTTATCTAATTATTCTTTCTCTCCAACCTGAGTCGTGGTTTTGGGAATATGAGTACGCATCAGTTTCATGTTGGCGCTGTTAAATTGTTCTAGCAAATCTGTAGCATCCTGATTGTATTGCGCAATTATTTTATTGTAGGTTTCCACATCTTCATTGGTGCGCTCGTTGTTTCCTAAAACTGTTACCAAAGTGGCTAGGTCTTTCGTGGCAAATAACTTGTTGTAAGCAACATAAGCCATTGCCTTGTTTTTGTAATCTTCATCGTTTTTATAGGCGACAATATTTTTCAAGTTGGAGTAGGCTTCTTCCGTTCCTTTCAGAAGTAACAATCTGTTTTCTTCCAATTTGTCAGCATTTTGCTCATTCAGCGCATCTAGGCAAGCTCCATTTAGTTTTGAAACTTTGAAATATTCCAGAAAAACATCTCGCCCGTATTTATTTACATTGGCGATGATTGACATGGTTTCATCTTTCTCTGCCTCCTCAATTGTCATTTTATGGGTTTCGGCAAAAGCTCTTTGAGCTTCATGCAGTCTGTCGGAAGCTTCGTAAATAGCTTTTTCTGCTTTGTCTTGAGCTTGGAAATAGCGCTCCATATCTTCAAAAGAACCTTCTCTGTCTTGTTTGAGCAAGTTGATTTCGCTAAAGTCTTCGGAATAGGATTTCTTGTAGAGTTTGAAAACGGCCAAGGCTTCATCTCTCATATTATCCTCCTTATTGAATTTCTCTAAAGATTCCAACTTAGTAATTGCCACTTCAATCTGTCCTAAAACTTGTAGTCTTCTATTTTCTACCTCTTCAAAATTATCGTTGTGAACAGTTTGGACAATATATTCTACTACTTTATGCATCAACTTTCCTTGTTGCTCCACAATGTAATTGTTGTATTCGACAGGACTCTCAATTTTCTGGGCAAACAAAGAGGAGAAGGAAAGTAAAAGTGTGAGTGAGAGTAACGTTTTTTTTATCATATTTTTCGCTTTATATAGTGTCATACTACCAATTATGAACGGCTGAGCTACTAATTGGTTAGTTAATAATAGGTAAAAATGCCCCAAATACTTACAAGCAAAGTCAAAAAACACAAATCAATACATTTTTTCATGCCAATTTCCATCTATCAAAACAATCTTAGGAACGGGGAATAAATAAATGCGTGTTTTGTCGCAGTTTATTTTTGAGGCTAGTTTAGGCAAAAAAGTTTGGTATAGCACCGCTACGGCACACTTTTTTAACGAAGAATAGCCAAAAAATAAACAAGAGAAAGCAGCATTTTATTTAATTTCCGTTCCTTATAAAACATTCAGTAAAAATTGAAAGTTATTCTTCAAGGATAAGCCATTTCCTCGTTCAAGAAATATTTACCATTTATCTTTGCATCCAAATCCAACAAAATTATGACAGTAATACCATATAAAGAGCAAGAAGGAAGTAAAAAAGAACAGGTTGCGACTATGTTCAACAACATTTCCCCAAAGTACGATTTACTAAACCGAGTATTGAGTTTAGGGATTGATATTTTATGGCGGAAAAAGGCAATCAAAATGTTGCAAGAATTCAAGCCGAAATCTATTTTGGATGTTGCCACAGGAACCGCTGATTTCGCTATTGAATCGCTTTCCATCAATCCAGAAAAAGTGGTTGGAGTGGATATTTCTGAGGGAATGCTAGAATATGGTCAGAAAAAACTGGATAAGATGGGTTTGCAAGACAGAATTGAATTGAGATTGGGCGATTCTGAAAAACTTCCTTTCTCAGATGGGCAGTTCGATGCCGTGATTGTGGCGTTTGGCGTGCGAAATTTCGAGAATTTAGAAAAGGGATTATCTGACATTTACCGAGTTTTAAAGAAAAATGGCACACTCGTTGTCCTAGAGTTCTCGCAACCAGAGAGTTTTCCATTCAAGCAAGGCTACAATTTCTACTTCAAGAATATTTTACCAATGGTTGGGAAAATGGTTTCCAAAGACAGTTCTGCCTACACTTACTTGCCCGAATCTGTTCAGGCATTCCCGTATGGCGAAGCTTTTACCAGCAAACTAGAAAACGTAGGATTTAAAGAAACACAATGCAAATCGCTCACATTCGGAATCAGTTCAATTTATTTGGGAAGAAAATTGGCTTAATAGCCAGCTTCCTTTTGCTTTTCTGCTCATTCAACACTTTTGGGCAACGAGTAATAAAGCTCCCAGATTACGATACCAAAAAACTCCATTACGGTTTCCAAATAGGTATTTTTCAAACGGGCTTACATTTGAAAAGAGCTCAACTAAGTTCAGATACGCTCATGGCCCAAAGTATTTGGGGAGGAGGGTTCTCCGTAGGCTTCAATATGACTTTTGCCCTTCAGGACGAACTCTGGTCTTTCCGATTCTTACCAAATGTTGCTTTCTATAACAGAGAAATTGATTTTGGCGAAGCCAATGGAAAACTGGTAGGCGAGTCAGTCGTAATCAATATACCTCTCATGCTGAAGTATAAAGCGCAACGGAGACGAAACTCCAGAATGTATATGGTAGCAGGCTTAACTCCAAGTTACTTAGTAGCAGATAATACAGACGGAGCAGGTAATGGTATCGAAAATTTGATTTTACAAAAAACAAATTTGGAAATTTCCTACGGAATTGGATTTGACGCGTATTTCCAACTCTTCAAATTTGCCCCAGAGATACGCTTTTCTCATGGCTTGATGAATGTGCTGGGAGCTAACCCCGATTCTCCATTGGCATCTAATCTACAATCTGCTACCACGCACCAAGTTACACTTTATCTGAATTTTGAGTAACTGTATATTCGACTTTAGTCGAATCGTATCTTGCGTCAATATTGTCTTGCTACCTAATACTAAAATCAAAACCCCACGTATTTCGCAATCAGTCTATCATAAACCTCTTGTAACCCTTTGCTGGCAACTTTCTCTATCGTTTCCAAATTGGGAACAGGCATGAACTCGGGAATATTTGGGTCAACCAAAAACTTTGGGGCAGAATGAGCCACATAATTGATAAGACTTGCCGCAGGATACACCTGCATAGAAGTCCCCACAATAATTACAATATCTGTTTCCGAACAAATCCTGGCAGCTTCCTCAATCATGGGAACCGCCTCGCCAAACCAAACGATATGTGGGCGAAGCTGATAACCTCTCTCGCATTTGTCTCCAAGTTTGATTTCCGTGCCTTTCATGTCATAAACCAACTGGCTATCTCTTGTACTTCTCGATTTGAAAAGCTCGCCATGCAAGTGAACCACATTGGTTGAACCTGCTCGCTCGTGTAGATTATCCACATTCTGAGTGACAATCGTTACATCAAAATAGTTTTCCAAATCCACCAAAACCTGATGTCCTTTGTTGGGTTTGGCTTTCTTAGCATCTCTGCGCCTTTGGTTGTAGAAATCCAAAACGAGTTCCTTATTGTCTCGCCAACCTTCTGGCGAGGCAACTTCCATCACATCATGCCCTTCCCACAAACCACCCGAATCTCGGAACGTATTGATTCCGCTCTCGGCACTAATTCCTGCACCAGATAAAACTACAATTTTCTTGGAAGTCATATTTTTGATTGGTTATTTCATTTTCATTCAAAGCAGATGGAACGAATTGAATCTCAATTCCATTGCTATGAATGTAAAAATAGGAAGAAACT
>JBLIFI010000346.1:0-5513 GCA_047633715.1 Flammeovirgaceae bacterium | reverse complement strand
ACAATATATATTATGTGCCGTTCTCTGACATGCAGAAAGCTGAACTGATTGCCCCCGTGATTGTTGGCGATGAAACTCAAGGTAAACTGAACAGAGCAGGTGCTGTATATTCTACTGATTTTGACAGGATTGTTATTACTATGTTTGAAGATGTAAGCAAAGCAAAAAACCAAGATTACCAATCGCTTTACACTGCAGATGCTGTAGGAGAGAATAGGTTTACAAATGCAAAGAAAATGGGCTTCAACAATGTGAATTACTCATTGGCGCAACCTTCTATATCAGCCGATGGAGCCACTCTTTTCATGGTTTCTGATGTGCCTGGTGGTTATGGCGGAACTGATATTTACGTAAGTTATTTTCACAGAGGCCAATGGGCACTTCCCCAGAACTTAGGGCCTTCAATAAATACAGAAAAAGATGAAGCCTACCCATTCATTCATAAAGATGGCACTTTGTATTTCTCTTCTGATGGGCATGACGGGATTGGTGGATTAGACGTTTTTGAGGCAACAAAAGTAGGAACTGATTATTTAGTATTCAACCTAGGTGCGCCCATAAACTCTCCATACAACGATTTGGGTTTCATAATCAATGATGTGAAAAGAACTGGGTATTTTGCTTCTAACCGTGTTGGAGGCTATGGTTTTAATGATATTTATGAAGTGAATGTAATAGCATTGAGCAAAGACATGCTATTGACTGGTGATGGCAACCTACAAGACATTAAGGAGATAAAAGTGAAAGTAAATGTGGTTGACGAATTTACAAACCTTCCCATTACAGGAGCTTATATCAAATTCATCAATAGCATAACGAACGAATTAGATGTATTAAAATCTAATAAACAAGACTCCAACACATTCACGGCCTCTACTGCATATAATTATCAAGTTGGAATTACCGCATCTGGTTACGAAAGGATGAAGGAAATAGATGTGCAGGATTTGACCAAAATAGGAGATGTCAATGAGATAGAGATGACGATTAAAATGACAACTAACAAAGTGATTCTATCTGTTGGAGACTTTGTGAAATATGAGGGTGAAATTCTAGAAGACGTACCTGTTAAGCTAATAAACCTTAGGAACGGAAATTAAATAAGATGCTACTTTCTCTTGTTTCTTTTTGGGCTATTCTTCGTTAAAAAAATTTGCCGTAGCGGTGCTATGACAAACTTTTTTGCCTAAACTAGCCTCAAAAATAAACTGCGACAAAACACGCATTTATTTATTCCCCGTTCCTTAGTGATAATACAATTCAGGAGTTTAAGAGTAATTTGGCAGGAAAATATTTATTCTCTGTCAAAAAAGACAAGTTATATAGGCTCGAAGTTGAAAGCGAAGGACATCTACTAGAGAAGAAAGAGTTTAGCACCAGAAACAAAACCAACTCTGAGTCAACTAAAATAGACTTCAATTTGAAGAAAGGCTAAACTTTATTCTGTTTGAGGATTTTAGAAAAGTGATGCAATCCAATGCTTGGAACGTATCACTTTTTTTGCCTAATACTAGACATAGAATGCTTTCAGCTTTGTGTTGCGTAGCATGAAACTGTTTTTGGTTGGATTTCACAGCGCGCTAATTGATGAGAAGAAATCAGTATTTCCGAAACTCGCCATCAGACCCTGAGAGTTAAGTAAGCGAGTGAGAGGTCGCCAATTTTGGGGAGTTGCTTGCCAATTTGAATGCTTTTTGCTCTAAATCCAACCACTCGGAAGGTCAATCGCTAAATACAAAGCACAAAATTTTCCTGCATATTGAATTCAACCAATCCTTTCAAAATTGACCACTCCAAGTGGCTTTGGTCTATTAAATCCTAGACTCAATTTAGATTTAGTTCCCCCAAAATCGAATGCGGACGGCTAGTTGCGATTAGGGCTATAACCATAAATGCGAAAATGCCTTGAGTAAACGGAGTTTTCATTTGCAAAGCGAAGAAGCTACATAGCATGGGACTCCATAACGCCCTCTTCTCTCAAAATCCCACTAAAGCCATCCTGATTTTGCTTCAAAAAGAGTAAATTTAATATTTAGCGAAATTTCGCTTGTTTATTGTTTTTCGTTTTTATACCTTTGTTCAACAAGATTAAGGAACTAACAATTCGGATAATTCAACTTCTTGTTTGCAATCATCCGAATTTTTTAACCCTCAAAGCAAAATGGAAAACACCACAATAGCATTAGAAATCAAAGGGAAGATGAATCCAGAGTTTGAAAGGATTCTTTCTGAGGAAGCTATAGAATTTTTAATTCAGCTTCAGCACAAATTCAATGGCAGAAGGTTAGAGTTACTCGAAAAAAGAGTAGTAAGGCAGAAAGAAATTGATGGAGGTAAAATGCCAGACTTTCTTCCTGAAACCAGAGAAATTAGAGAAGGAGATTGGAGAGTGGCTCCAATTCCCGAAGATTTGCTCGACAGACGAGTGGAGATTACTGGACCCGTGGAGCGCAAAATGATTATCAATGCACTCAACTCTGGAGCGTATGTTTTCATGGCAGATTGCGAAGATTCAAGCGCACCAACTTGGGACAACGTAATCCAAGGGCAAATAAATTTGAGAGATGCAGTTGACAGAACAATCGATTTTACCAATCCAAAAAACAATAAATTCTACCAACTTAACGATAAAACGGCTACACTTCTGGTTCGTCCAAGAGGTTGGCATTTAGAAGAAAAGCATCTTTTATTAGATGGAGAAGTGATGTCGGGTTCTTTGGTAGATTTCGGACTTTATTTTTTCCACAACGCTAAAAAGAGCTTGGAAATGGGAACGGGCCCTTACTTCTACCTTCCAAAACTCGAATCTCATTTAGAAGCAAGGCTTTGGAACGATGTATTTGTTTTCGCACAAGATTATGTAGGAGTTCCGCAAGGCACAATTAAGGCTACAGTTTTGGTAGAGACAATTCTTGCTTCTTTCGAGCTAAACGAAATACTTTACGAATTAAGAAATCATTCTGCTGGGTTGAATTGCGGAAGATGGGATTATATATTCTCCTACATCAAAAAATTCAGTCAGCATTCAGATAAAGTGTTACCAAACCGTGCGGAAGTAGGCATGACAGTTCCGTTCATGAAAAACTATTCTGACTTGGTAATTCAGGTTTGCCACAACCGAGGAATCCACGCAATGGGCGGAATGGCAGCGCAAATCCCCATCAAAGGCGATGAGGAAGCTAACCAGAAAGCGGTTGAAAAAGTCTCCAATGATAAGAAAAGAGAAGCAATGGCTGGGCACGATGGCACTTGGGTAGCACATCCAGGCTTAGTTCTCGTTGCCTTAGAGCAATTCAATAAATACATGCCACACGCCAACCAAATTGGCAAAAAGCGTGAAGATGTAAATGTGAGTGCCGAAGGTTTATTGGTTCCTTGCAAAGGTTCAATCACAAAAGCAGGTTTGGAACTCAACATTGATGTTGCCATTCAATACCTCGAATCTTGGTTGGGCGGAAATGGTTGTGTGCCAATTTACAACTTGATGGAAGATGCAGCAACTGCGGAAATCTCAAGAGCACAAGTTTGGCAATGGCTCAAGCACGAATCAAAATTAGATTCTGGAGAGACAATCACTAAAGAATTAGTGGAAGCTTTGATTCCCGAGCAATTGAAAAAGATAGGAAAATTAGTAGGAACAGAGAGATATGCAAACGGATATTACAAAAAAGCTACCGAAATTTTCAGAGAATTGGTTTTCAGAGACGATTTTGTAGAGTTCTTGACACTTCCTGCTTATCAGGAAATTTAAGAAAGTATCAGGTATCAAGTAGTTAGTATCAAGAGAAAGAAGTACAGACACTCGCAGTAGAAGAAGTAGGTCGAGATTCCATTCTCGACCATATCCCAAATCAAAGCGATGAAGCGAAAAAGGAATTTCGCTCTACAGAAAAATCATGATACATGATACTCTCTACTTGATACTTATAAAAAAAGGTGAAAAGTAGTTATCACTACTCCTCACCCATTTAATTCAGTAATCAATCACCCCAAAGTTATGAAAAATTTAGCTCAAAGCAATTATAGTTCTGCTTTAGAAACGGTAAGAAACCTAAAAGCGAAGTACGGAAACTCTTGGAATGCAATAAATCCAGAAAGTGCAGCGAGAATGGTTACTCAAAACCGCTTCAAAACAGGATTAGATATCGCTAAATATACTGCTGCTATCATGAGAGAAGACATGGAAGCTTATGATGCAGATTCATCGAACTACACGCAATCTCTCGGTTGCTGGCACGGATTTGTGGCGCAGCAAAAAATGATTGCTGTTAAAAAACACCACAAGACAACAAGTAAAAAATATTTATACCTTTCAGGCTGGATGGTTGCCGCATTACGTTCAGAGTTTGGACCTTTGCCAGACCAATCTATGCACGAAAAAACGGCTGTTCCTAGCTTAATCGCAGAGATTTATGATTTCTTGCGCCAAGCAGATGCCATAGAATTGAATGATTTATTCAAGAGATTGGAAAATGGCGAAGATGTACAAAGCCAAATAGACAACTTTGAAACACACGTTGTGCCAATTATCGCAGATATCGATGCTGGATTTGGAAATGAGGAAGCTACTTATTTGCTCACAAAGAAAATGATTGAGGCGGGAGCTTGTGCTATCCAAATAGAAAATCAGGTTTCCGATGCAAAGCAATGTGGACACCAGGACGGAAAAGTAACCGTGCCACATGAAGACTTTATCGCTAAAATAAACGCAATCAGATATGCGTTTTTAGAATTAGGCGTAGATGATGGAATTATAGTAGCTAGAACAGATTCTGAAGGAGCTGGTTTAACTCAAAAATTACCAGTTAGCCAAGAGCCTGGAGATTTAGCTTCTCAATATTTGGCTTTTGTGGAAGCAGAAGAAATTACTATCTCTGAAGCAAAAGAAGACGATGTACTCCTTAAAAGAGACGGAAAATTGGTTCGCCCTGTAAGATTGTCAAACGGATTATATAAATTCAAAGATGGCTCTAACATAGACAGAGTGGTACTAGATTGTATCACAAGTCTTCAAAATGGCGCAGATTTATTGTGGATTGAAACTCCAACCCCAAATGTGCAACAAATTGCCCACATGGTAAACAGAGTAAAAGAAGTCGTACCAAATGCGAAGTTGGTTTACAATAACTCGCCCTCTTTCAACTGGACATTGAATTTCCGTCAGCAAGTTTATGAAGAAATGACTGCCGAAGGAGAAGATATGACGGCTTATAATAAAAGCAACTTGATGGATGTGTCTTATGACAGTTCAGAATTGAGCTACCGTGCTGACCAAAAAATCAAAACATTCCAATTGGATGGAGCGAGAGAAGCAGGTATTTTCCATCACTTGATTACTTTGCCTACCTACCACACAACTGCGCTTCACATGAATGACTTGACAGAAGGTTATTTCGGAGAAGAAGGTATGTTAGCGTATGTGAAAGGCGTTCAAAGACAAGAGCTACGTAAAGGCGTTTCTTGTGTGAAACACCAAAGAATGGCTGGTTCAGACCTTGGCGATGACCACAAAG
>JBLIFI010000345.1:0-5523 GCA_047633715.1 Flammeovirgaceae bacterium | reverse complement strand
TCTGCAAGCATCCAAGACTCTGTTTCTTGAACAGGAACGATAGGTGCAACTGTGTGGCAATAATCTTTCGGGTTGGTTTCTTGAAGTGCCTTAATTGCAGGTCTAATTCTATCATTATATGCCTTATCAGGCTTTCTATCATCAGAATCTGCTTGGAAACAGAGTAGAGTCATCCCAAAATTATCTACACCTATCTTTGATGCTGTAATTAATTTGTCCTGAAGCTTCAATCCTTTTTCTGGTAATTCTATTGGAATTACTTCTATTTCTAAGTCACTTTTATATTCTTCATAAGCCAAATTACGAAGTGTATTTTCGACTACGGATTTCAGAAAACGAATATCTGTAACTCCTTCTGTAAGAAACCCAATAAATAGTTGCCTCATCTTTAGTATGTGGTTTGAGGTGTGGTTTCTAAATACTTTTGAATAGTGAAGAGCGTGAGCTTTTTGTCTTGTTCAGAGAATGACAATGAAAGTTGATTTTTGTTCTCTACAACAGGAAGTATAGAGGTTACTGTCATTTTAGTTCTATTGCCTTGTATGTCAGAAATCTGATTCCGCATGCTTGCATACCATATACTTATATATTCATTCTGGTTCCAATCATGAACCTTTTTCAATAATACAGGCGAATGCGTATTTACAATTACCTGCCTGAGAGGCAAGTGTGAACTTGAAAAGTCAATGCTCAATCCTTGTAAAAGCCTAGCCATTGACTCGATTCTAAATGGATGAATGCCATTTTCAGGCTCTTCAAAGCACAACAAACCAGTATGTTTGTCATCATGCTCCAATATGCAAAGAGCCAAAATACGTAATGTACCTTCTGAAAGAACCCTTGAACTATACTCTTTTTTATCTTTATCTTTTAATTTAATGACGAATTGCTTGTTTTCTCGATCATCAATTACATCCACTTCACTAAATTCTGGCAGAAAACTTTGTAGTTTTCTGGAAATATCTTTTAAAAGGTACGGGTCTTCTTGTTTTATTCTATAAAGCACTGCCGCAAGATTACCACCTGTTTCAGAAATTTCGTCTTCTCCAGTGTTTTTATTGGTAGGCTGTCTCAAATCGTGTGGAGAAAACTCTAAGAATCTCCAGCTTTTCATTTCTTCTTTTGCGGCTAACACATGAGGAAAATCAATAGTATCAAAGCTACTCAAAACGGTTCTTGATGCATTATTTAGTGGGAATCGTCTTTTGTTTCCAGTTGTTCCATCTTGAGGAACTAACACGGTAGGAATGTTATTCTCTTCAGCGGTTAGCATATAGGGAGTCCCTCGTTTTCCTACCTTAACCTTGGGTCTCCAATTTTCACGATATTCTGGTGGAATTATTTTAATCCATTTGTCTTCAGCATGGTTCAGCTTTTTTAATTCCTCATGAAATACTTCCAAGTCTTCAATGCCTGATGTATTTGTAAATCTTCTAATTTTAAGTTCATACTTCAAACGAGTGTACTTTAAAGATGCTTCGCTACCCCAAGCATCTTTCACCCTTCTATCTACCAACATTTCTACACCAAACTCCATTTGTGTTGCGTGTTCTTGCTCAGAATACTGAGTAAAGAGTTCCATGAATTCCCCTCTTTGTTCCTTAAAAGCTTTTTTTAGATTGTCAGACTCTGCTAATCTGCTTAACAGTTTTAGAGCATCAAAAAGATTGCTTTTACCTGAGGCATTTGCTCCTGCGATTACAGTAAATGGTGTGAATTCCATTTCAAATTCATGAAATGATTTGAATCCGTGAATTTTCAAATAAGTAATCATTGTACTTGTTTTTTTTATCCTAAAAATAACAATTCCATTTAACTATCAAATAGATATAAAAGACGATTCTCAAAAAAATAGTATAATCTACTTTAGTTTTGTCCCTCTAGGTTTTTTGCTTCTTCTTTTTAGCCGCAGGAAACAGAATATTATTTAAAATCAGGCGATAGCCAGGAGATTTTGGATGGAGGTTTAAATCTGTTGGTTCCTCGCCAACGTAGTGTCGGTAGTCTTCCGGGTCGTGCCCGCCATAGAAAGTCCAAGTGCCTTTGCCGAAAGTTCCGTGAATGTAGCGGGCTTCATTCGCCTCTTTGGTTTCTCCCATGATGATTACATCAGATTTGATGAGCGATTTTTTGAAAGCAGTAGTTTGTCCCATAAACCCTTTCACAATTTTCTGGTGATTTTGCGTGAGCATGGTCGGAACAGGATCCCATTTGGCAGAATATTGGAAAAGCGTGAAAAAATCATTCTTCTCAGTTAATCTCCGTTCTCTGTGCTGATTATCTATGGTAGAATATTCATATTCGTAAGGATCCATTTTGAGGCTAAAGTTCTCGAAAGCAAAAGTTCCAGAATAATCTAGTTTGGATTGTGCATTTCTGTCGGCTGGGTCGCCATCGTACATGCTTTCGCAAATATCAACTCCTTCGGCTGCAATGGCAATGTCATAAGTATCTGTTGCCGAACACATAGCGAATAGAAATCCTCCGCCTGCGCAGAATTCCCGAAACTTTTTCACTACACCTAATTTCATGTGTGAAACCTTGTCGAATCCATGTTTTTTAGCCGATTCCTCAAAATCTAACTGTTGTTTCTTATACCAAGGTTCATTTCTATAGCTCAAATAGAATTTCCCGTATTGTCCCGTAAAATCTTCGTGGTGAAGATGTAGCCAATCGTATTCGGGCAATTTTCCGAGCATGACTTCATCGTCAAAAATAACATCGTAGGGAATTTCTGCATAAGTCAAAACTAAAGTTACTGCATCGTCCCAGGGTTGTTTAGATTTTGGCGAATAGACCGCAATTTTGGGTGGAACTTCGAGCTTCATCACATCCATGTTGGCTTCTGGGCTGGTGATTTGCTGTTTGATTTCAACAGCTTGTGCATCGGAAATGACTTCGTAAGAAACTCCACGAATTCGTAATTCTTGCTCGAAAGTGGGGAAATGTTTGAATAGAAAACTTCCGCCACGGTAATTCAAGAGCCACTCGGCTTCAATATCTTGTTGGATTACCCAATAAGCGATTCCGTAGGCTTTCAAATGGTCAGTTTGTGTGTCATCCATATAAACCAACAGGTAGTTTGCTTTGGCAGAAATACTGATAAGTAGAAATAGAATGAGAGAATAAAGTATTTTTTTCATGGCTTTGTATTTTTCGAGTGATTCAGTTTCTGAACAGGAAGTTAGTGTTATTGTCTCCAACCACCTTGCCGAACCTAACGAATTTAGTGATTTTTATAGGATTTGGAAAGAAGAATGGGTTGGTGGGAACTCCCAAAAAAACTAAACTGTGAAGTAAACAATCTAAAACAAGTCGTCATTCTTCATTTCGGTTTATTTTATGTGAATATCTGCCATTACGCAAATTCCCAAAAATCTTGATTTCAATCAAGATTTTTCTCCACAGAATCTCTGAGATTTGAAATAAAAAAAATGCTATGAAATTTAACTTCCAAGAATTGTCCCAAGAACTGATTGCCAATTTAATTCTGAAGACAGAAAGAAATTTAAAAAATGCAGAGAAGCTCAATCAAAAAGGCTTTACTGAACTCAATCAAAAGGCAAACTCTGAAAGCTGGAGTGCCTTGGAGTGTTTGCAACATTTGAACTTGTATGGAGATTTCTATTTGCCAGAAGTTGAGCAGAGAATGAAAGCCAGCAAACACAAAGCTCAACCAATGTTTAAAAGCAGTTGGTTGGGAAACAAGTTTGCAGAAATATTGAAACCTCGTGAGAAACTCAATAAAATGCCTGCTCCGAAAGATAAAAACCCTGTCGGAAGTAAATTGGATAAGGCTGTTGTGGAGAGATTCATTACCCAACAACATAAAATGCTCAGTTTGTTAGAGCAGGCAAAATCTGTTAATCTCCAAAAGACCAAAGCTTCTATCACACTTTCAAAGTTTATAAAACTTAGGCTTGGAGATATTTTCCGAGTGGTGATTTACCATAATGAAAGGCATTTGGAACAGGCTTTCAGAGCGGTTGGGAAAGAGGTTTTGGTTTCGAGTTGAGTTTTTGAATATTCGGTAAAATCACTTAACCACCAGCTTCTTTCTATCAATTTTCCCCGAAGCAGTCAATGGGAACGTAGTTTGAAATCGGGTTTCTTTTGGATTTCTATATTTCCCAAGTTGATTTCCCATAGTAGAAGTTAGCTCGGAGAATATTTCATCCGAAAGTGATTTCAACTCCAAAAACAATACAATTTTTTGTCCTAATTTCTCATCGGGGATTGGGCAAATGGCAAATTGGCAATTGATTTCTAAACCCAACAGAATTTGCTCAATCTCCGATTCTAATTCTTCTAGTTGGATTTTGATTCCGCCAGAATTGATGATGTTATCGACTCTGCCGAGCCAACGAAATTCTGTGGGGGAAATCAATTCTACCAAATCATTTGTGATAATAACTTCATTCTTCGTTATTTCCGATTGAATTGCCAAACAGCCTCTTTCATCTTGGCTAATTTCCACATTTGGCAAGCTTTGAAAACAGTCGCTTTTCTCATTTCCATTCAGCCTTTTCAAGGCAATGTGGGAAATGGTTTCTGTCATTCCATAAGTACTAAAAACTGGAGATTTTAGCAATTGTATTTTTTGCTCTAGTTTTTTACCAACTGGTGCGCCACCAACAATGATGGCTTTCATTTGGTTCAAAACAGCTTTTTTTTCAGGAGATTGGGAAAGTATATTCTCCAACTGCAAGGGAACAACTGCCATAAAATCGAATTGGGAATTTGGCTCAATGAATTGCAACGGATTTCCCGATGGCTCAATCACCACTAAGTTTGCACCCAACTCCAGCCCTCTGACCAACATCATTTTCCCACCAATGAAATCTGTATTTATACAAACCAAAAAGTTGTCATTTTCGATTAATCCCAAAGCCTGAATTGTGCTTTTGGCACTTGCTTCCATTTGCTTTCTGGTAATTTCTATGGGTTTTGGTTTCCCTGTTGAGCCAGAAGTATGTAAAACAAAATCAGTTTGCCCATTGAGCCAATCATGGCAAAACTGCCAAGCCTTGTGCTGAATTGGCTTCTCTCCTACCCTAATTTGCTCGAAAGTTCGTTTTTCGTTGCCTATTTGTAATGTGAACATGGACTTTTTGGGACTGAATCGTAAATATACAAGTCCAAAAATGGGCTGAAAGCACAAGCAATCCAAACCTAAATGATTTAGACTGCTTATACATTTTAGAGTTTGGGCTCAAAGTGTGGACGCTTGAACCAGTTTAGCAAAACAGTCGAATCTACAGTTTACATTTTCCGTAGATAAACATCGTTGCTAATTGACTCCAAATAGAGCCTGCTTCCACCATTTTTGAATTTGCCACAAAGTTTATACCCAACAATTGGGTTTTGCTTGAAGTTTTCAAAGTCGATTTCCAAATCGGAATAGACCTCGCCAGAAATAGATTTTAAGGAAATATTTGCGCCTGAGTTTTCTTTCCAATCCATATCTATGAAACCACTAAGGGATTTTGCATAAATATCGGGACTTTGCAGGTTTCGGATTTC
>JBLIFI010000344.1:0-5533 GCA_047633715.1 Flammeovirgaceae bacterium | reverse complement strand
TATGAAAAAGCCCTGATGGTCTATGAGTTCTTAATATCCTCATTTAAACAGGGTTTCCTTAAAAACACAAATAGTAAATAGCACAACGTGCTTAATATATTTTTCTTTGGTTGGATTCCGCTAGTTTCTCATGTTTCTTTGCAGTTCGTTGGATTTTGTTGTTTCCCACGCTTTGTGGAATCATACAAAATCAGAAAACGTTGTAAATTATGAAAGAACTTAAAGCGTAATTGCTTGGTTATTTTCTTTCATATTTCCGTGAATTCAAATCCACAAAATGAACAGTAATTTTACAGACGGACTCAATTTTGTTTCTAAACTCACACCAAAAAGAGTTTGGAATATGGCACAATTAGTTTCCAGTTATTATCTCTCCAAATGGACGAAGAAGCCATTCAAGCCAGGAATTCCGATGACGATTTCCTTTGAGCCGACTACTTCGTGTAATTTGCGTTGCCCAGAATGCCCAAGTGGCTTGAGGTCTTTCACTCGCCCCACGGGAATGTTGCAAGAGGATTTGTTCAAGAAAGTGATTGATGAAATTTCTGACCGATTGGTTTATCTGATTTTCTATTTCCAAGGCGAACCATTTTTGAATACGAGTTTTCTGAAATTGGTGAAATATGCTTCGGCAAAAGGGATTTATACGGCAACCTCTACCAATGCACATTATTTGAAAGACCATGTTGCCAAAAAAACAGTAGAATCTGGCTTGGATAGATTGATTATTTCCATTGATGGAACGACTCAGGAAACCTACGAACAATACAGAATAGGAGGGAAGTTGGAGAAAGTGATTGAGGGAACTAAAAATATTATCAAGTGGAAAAAGGAATTGAAATCAAAAACTCCACACGTAATCTTTCAATTTTTGGTAGTAAAACCCAATCAGCACCAAATTGATGAAGTCCAAGCACTCGCCAAAGAATTAGGTGTAGATGAAGTGGGTTTGAAAACAGCTCAGATATACGATTACGAGAACGGCTCGCCACTCATCCCGACCATAGATAAATATTCCCGCTACGAGCAATTGCCCAATGGGAAATACGAAATCAAGAATGCGCTCGACCACAGTTGCTGGAAAATGTGGCATTCCTGCGTAGTCACTTGGGATGGAAAAGTAGTTCCTTGTTGTTTCGATAAAGATGCACATTACCAATTGGGCGATGCTTCCCAAACTACTTTCGAGGAGCTTTGGCACAGTGTGGAATACAACAAATTCCGAAACCTACTACTCGAATCGAGAAGTAATATTGAGATGTGCAAAAACTGCTCGGAAGGAACAAAGGTTTGGGCGTAAGTTGATGCGAGGATTTGGGGATGCGATGATGAAAAATGTGAGAATGCATTTTATTCATGTTGGGCAATCTTTCCATCAGAGATTATGCACACAATTTTATTATGGAATCGGACAGCCGATGCTATCATAGACTGGCAGGTCTAAAGACACTGCCAGCTATTCAAGTTTTATATGTTCATAAATTCTATTTTATAAATGGCACAACGTGCTTACATCTTCCCTGTTCCAATAATTTTTTGCTCAAAACTGGTTCCGCCAACAGGCAGTTTAGTACCAAAGCATCCACTTAAATCACATAATCTGATGCTTTCAGCCTTTTTGTAAATCAAGCCAACTCCTTCTGCAAATATTTCCGAGCGAGTATTTGTAAATAAAAGTGAGGTGTCAACTTGATGGATAATTTCCATAGAATTATTATACGTCTTGTCTAGTACAGTATAATCTTCCAAGTAAAAACCAACTCGGTAGGTTTCCTCGGAGTTGGAGTTAAGCAAATTTCCGTTCCAAGTAGTGTTTGCCAAAACAGGGGAAACTAATCGGACGAATGGCACATTGTTCTCTATTTTTATATAGGAACTATTTTGGAAACGAGCCGTCCAGATAGAATCCAATCGCCAATTTTGCGTTTCATCTGCCCTTCTGTATCTCTCTAGTTTATAGCGTTGGTTGGAGAATGAATCATCTAGCTGTTCTGCAATCAGTTCACGGAGTTGGTAAGTTCCTGAATCATAGCCATCAAATTCGGTAAAACGAACCGTATCAATTTGGTAGTCAATATAGTTTCCTACAACTAGAGGTTGAAATTTGGAAGGCCCATCAGGAACTTCAAGAGTTAATTCCAAGGTTTCTCCATCGCAAGAGAATAGGAAAAAGAGTGGGGAAAGTAGGAAGAGGTAGAGGAAGTGTTTTTGTTTCATTATGATGTTCTGTTGAAGTCTTATTTTTCACTACATTTTAAAACGAACGAATCAAACTTCGGGTTCAAAGTTTACAAATGTTATCTTGTAATTTTCTTTTTCTTACTACCTGATACTTGTGTGCAAGTCCAATAACTACTTGATACTATCTCTTACCTCACCAACTTCACGCCCACATTGCATTGCAAACATTTCTTCTGTTGGCAGAAATTATTATAAAGTTCAATGCTGGCCTGCGAGTCGAAGGCAGTTTTGATTTCCAAATCCAAGCTTTTCCAAATTTTGGTAATTCGGTTAGATTCTGCAGGAAGCTGTTCGAGTAGGGAAATTGCCCGCTCCACAAAATTTTCGTTGCCTTTGTATTTGCCATAAGCCACCAACAATGGTGCAGTAGCGTTAATGAGTAAATTGATTTGACTGCTTTTCCCCAATCCAGAAAAAGGCTTGGCAGATTCCTTACCGAATTTATAATGCTTTAACCAATAATCAGATTGCTTTACTTCAAATACCTTTTGGAGTTTCTTCACATCTTCTGTGAAAATCAGTTTTGAGAAAAAGCTTTTGTGTTGAAAAATAAGCATTGCAAATTGCGCCAACCGAATGGTGGGGAAATTAGCTGGACGCAATCTCAAGAATTTCCATTGACTGAGTTCCAACTTCGACTCTTTCAATCTGTATTTGTGAGCTAAGAATTTATATTCCCGTTGGAGTTTTTTTACATAGTCATCTTCCAATTCCAACTCATCCAGAAAACCACTTTGCCCAAAAATAAGTGCTTCAATTTGGAGTAAATTATCGCCATGCTTTTGCAATATTTTCAGCGGAATGGATTGAGTGAGTTGCAGAAAAGGCTGATTATTGACTTTGAATCCAAAGAATTGCCCAATCCATTGATAGGCAATTTCCTCCCAATCGCTCTGATGTTGCGAGTGGAGTTGCAAGACTTCTGAAGCTTTTCGCTCTAACCGTTGCATCAATGACTTATCGAGTACAGAGATTTTGGTAAGCTGTTGGATATTTGGAAATTGATTGGCGCAGGGAATTGGTTCTTCCGTGGCTTCCATCAGTAACCGATACTTTTCCTGCAATGTAAAACTGACTCTTTCCTTCAACTCCAAAGTGGGAATTTTACTTCCATCTTTTCTTGAAACAGGCTTGTCATCTTCCCAAACTACATGAAGGATTACGTTTTCGTAAGATTTATCGGATGAATGTCCGTGTTTTTCCCAATCGGAAGAATTAATATGGATTTCCACACTTCCAGCCCAATCAATTTCGCCAATTCGGAGTTTGGAGTTTTGGAAATCTGCCCCAGCATCATGATTTAAGTTTCCTTGCCTGAAAACTTGAACCAACTCGCCATGAGTAGTTTTCAAATCTGCCTTAGTGAAATACTGGAACTGCCAAATGTAGTGGAGGAATTCTTCTTTCATGTTTGGAGTTGGCGAGTTGATTAGATGGAGTACTATGGTATTCTACACACTATACTTTCTTCTTGACAGACAATTTTCTTCCATAACTCCAGCAAAATATTGCCAAAGCAATAAGTAATATTAGAGCGGTAAAATTGCCAATTGCATAGCCTGATTCATAAGAATTAGAGTCTTGTAATAAATCGAAAATTGGTGCAATAAAGCTGACAAGGTTATTAAATAAAGATAGGGTAATGAGTACCGAACAAATCATCAAAATATAACCGAGTATTTTATATCCCATAATACAATATTCAATGTGCGAAAACAAAAACTGGCAGAACTTCTAGTTTGAGACTAAAAAGATACTGCCAGTTTTCCAACTTTTTTGTCTCACTACTTGATACTAGCTACTCACTACTAATTTTAAAAATCCGCATTCTGAGGAGTTCTTGGAAAGTAATAAACCCTCAGAAAAGAGCTCATTTATTGTGTGTTTTTCCTGAATATTGACTGTATCAATAGAACTAGTCCCACTCCAAATAAAATTCCAGCAAAGAAGCCGATAGATTCTACATCTAAGTCTGTCTTAGTGTCTGCCAGCAGGTCTTTTATAGTCACAGCAGATACTATGAGAAATACTGAAATGATAATTGAGACCTTTTTTGTCATTACATTTGGTTCTTTATAGAAGCGTCTTGTTTAATCTCAATCGTTTAAAAATCAGCACTCTGTGGCGTTCTTGGGAAAGGAATTACATCTCTGATATTTGCCATTCCTGTTACGAAAAGTACAATTCGCTCGAAGCCTAAACCGAAACCACTATGTGGCGCAGTCCCAAATTTACGGAGTTCTAAATACCACCACAATTCCTCTTCGGGAATATTCATTTCCTGCATTCTGGTCAGTAACTTATCGTAGTTTTCTTCACGTTGCGCACCGCCAATAATTTCGCCAATCCCTGGGAAAAGCACATCCATTGCCCGAACAGTTTTTCCATCCTCGTTTTGCTTCATGTAAAACGATTTGATTCCTTTTGGGTAATCGGTAATAATCACAGGCTTTTTGAAATGTTTCTCCACCAAAAAACGCTCATGTTCCGATTGTAAATCAATTCCCCACTCCACCAAATACTTGAATTTCTTCTTTTTGTGTGGCTTGGAGTTTTCCAAAATCTTGATTGCCTCCGTATAAGTAATGCGGATGAAATCATTTTCTGCCACAAATTTCAATCGCTCAATCAACCCCAATTCGCTTCTCTCAGCCGTTGGCTTTTGCGAGTTTTCCTTATTGAATTTCTGGTCTAGGAAACCTAAATCTTCCGATTGGTTGTCTATTGCATATTGGATAAGGTATTTGATAAATTCCTCTGCCAAATCCATGTTGTCATCCAAATCGTAGAAAGCCATTTCTGGCTCAATCATCCAGAATTCTGCCAAATGTCGGGTTGTGTTGGAGTTTTCTGCTCGGAAAGTAGGTCCGAAAGTATAAATATCGCCCAAAGCCATTGCTCCAGCTTCTCCTTCTAGCTGACCAGAAACTGTCAAGTTTGTAGCTTTTCCGAAAAAATCTTCTTTGTAATTGATTTTTCCTTCGTCATCCAATTTAGGATTCTTCAAATCCAACGTAGTGACTTTGAAAGTTTCCCCTGCACCTTCTGCATCAGAACCTGTTACAATTGGTGTGTGCCAGTAGTAGAAACCTTTGTCGTTGAAAAACTTGTGGACTGCAAAAGATAGTGCGTGACGCAATCTGAAAACAGCACTCATGGTTTGCGTTCTCATGCGGAAATGTGCATTTTCACGCAAAAACTCCATACTATGTTTTTTCGGTTGGAGTTTGTATTCCTCAGGATTTGCCTCGCCAAGAATCTCAATCTCTTCTGCAACTAAATCCACACTTTG
>JBLIFI010000343.1:0-5581 GCA_047633715.1 Flammeovirgaceae bacterium | reverse complement strand
GTTTACTCACTCTTACGAAAATCAGTAATGTATCACGATATGAATTTGTAGAGAATGTAAATCCTTATCAGAAAAAAAAGACAAAAAAACTTGATATTGGTAATATTTGGTATTATCAAAAAAACTTCAAAACTAAGACACTCAAGATGCTAGGCGGAGGTGTGCAAGAAGGAACTTGTACTAAACCTAAGAAACTAAGTGAGTTGGTCGATTGGCAGTTTAAGAAAGGAGACAGTACAATCAATACTTACGAATGTAAAAAAGCAGTTGATAAAATTAGTGGTGCAGTTGCTTGGTACACGCTGAGTTTGTCCATTTCCGATGGTCCGAAACATTTTAGCGGTTTACCTGGGCTAGTTGTTTTACTTTTAGACGAGAAAAAGAACGAGAAAATTGAACTGACAAAAGTAGCTAAGCTTGAAAAAGAAGAGCTAGAATCTTACGAATGCGAAGAAGAAATAACTTACGAAAGTTATGCAGGAAAGAAAAAAGGCTTGCAGCTGTTGAAGAAAAAACCTTCAGTTGAAATAAAAAAATAAGTAGTAATCAGATGCAATTCTGTCAGGATTTAAAACCCTGACAGAGTTTTTTATCTCACTCCAAAATTAAACTCCATTTCATTTTGTCGTTTCGATTACGTTACCAAAAAAATGGATTATTGACTATCATCTTTTTGGTGTTATTCCAAACTGCCTACTCTCAAAATCCAACCAGAACAATAATTGCTGGAATTGTATTGGATGAGGGCAAAGAACCTTTAGTTGGCACGCTGATTTCATTGCATCCTGCGGAGGACACAGAGGAGATTTTAGGATTTACGACTACGGATGGAGATGGGAAATGGCGTTTGGAAATTGAGATTGATAAAGAATATGTGTTAGAGTTTAGGTTTTTGGGCTACAAATCACTTTTTGTAGCTGTAAACTCGGAAAGTAAATTTGAGATTTATCAGAGTCTTATACTCCAACCAGATGCAAAATTGTTGGAGGAAATTGAAATCCAAGCCGAGAAAATGGCGAAAGTGAATGGAGATACGATTTCCTACAACCTCAAAGCTTATACCAATGGCACGGAAGAAAATTTGGGAGACATTTTGAAAAAATTGCCAGGCTTGAAAATTGAAGAAGATGGCTCGGTTAAATACAATGGAAAGCGAGTGCAGTTGCTTTTGAACGGAAAAGACATTTTGAATGGACAGCATAAACTTGCCACAGAAGGCTTAAATGCCTCCGATATTGCCGAAGTTCGAGTTTTGAATAACTACCGAAATTTCCGTGAGTTTCTTTCTCAACAGGAAACGGATGCGGTGGGTTTGGAGATTATTTTGACCGATGCTGCCAAAGCAAAGTGGAAAGGCAATGCTTCAGTAGCGGGAGGTTACGAAAATACGGCTTATGCAGATGTAAATTTTTTCAATATCAATGATAAATTATCTGCCACAGTTTTCGGCAGATTCAACAACACAGGCGAGTCAATAATTGGATTGATGGATTATTTGGGTTTGCAACCTTCCCTAAAAAGAACGCTCCAAGAAAATGCAGACAACCTCAATGAAATCATTCCCAAAGAGTTTTCATTCCCACAATCTTTAACGCAGAACAGAGACGGCTTAATTGCTGTTAACCTCGATTACAGCGAGAAGGAGAATTTCCAAGTGAAGTTCTCGCTCATGGGAATCCATTTCGATAGGTTGAGTGAAGAGGGTTTTGAACGAAATTATTGGGTAGGGAACTCAATTTACAAAGGTAATAAAACCGAAAAATCTAGCCTTCCGATGCTCAATTCTACCTTATCACTCATTCTGAAAAATGGTAAGAAAAGCTATTTGGAGTTGGAATTGCCTTATTCCTATCGGGATTCTTACAACAAACTCAATATTCTAGGCTTATTTGATTCCATTCCCACAAGTAGCAGAAATGCCTATTCTGAAACTATCTCTGAGTTTGCGCCCAAGCTTTATTTTTCCCATAAAATTTCCGAAAAACTTGTGTTGCTAGGGAATACTTCTTTCGAGAGGAAGTCTGAAAATAGCAGTATGAAAATCGAAGATGTGGAAGACTTGTTCGGAACAGACTTACAGCAAGTTGAACAGATTTATGAGGAAAAAAGCAGTAAGTTATATACTGAAATCGGTTTGGAGTATGCTGTCAAAAATCATTTGCTAGGTTTGATGCCAAGAGTATCAAAATCAACTAATCGGATAGCAACACGTGGAAACCAAGAAATAAACAAGCTTAATCGGCAAGCTGAATTTGAGGAAAGGAATTTGCAAGCTGAATTTTTCTACCAATTCAAAAATGAGAAGTGGACAATCAAACCCACTTTCACTCTGTTTTCAGTAGAAAGAAAAGAAGTTGACGGAAGAAAGCAAGAACGTCAATTCTACAGTTTTGAAGGATCCGCTCGTTATGCTTTTCTGCCTCTCAAAAATCTTACTTTCAAACTCAGATATCAGCAGAAACCATTTTCATTTCAGGATTCTTATAATATTTCACTTTTGCGAGATGCAAGAAGTTTGGAGATTGGGAGCATTCCGATTTTGGAACTAGCAGAGAATACGAGTTTAAATTTGAGTTATGTGAATTTCAATCAAATTACAGGAGCGAAAGTTATTACAAGTATTTCATTTTCGCACTCTGACAACTCGAAGAATACACTTGTTTTAGATAGTGGCAGTTTTGTGGTTTATGAAACAGAAACAATTCCCAAGCAAAGAACAATCAATCTGAACCATAATTTCTCAAAAAAACTGGAAAGTATCAACATTATTCCTAACATAAATTTCAGCCTTTCCAACACGGAAGCCATTCAAAATAATGGTTTGAAAGTTGTCAATAACAGTCAGCAAATCAGCCTTGGTGCAAAATCAATTTGGAAAGGCAGTTGGATAAATGCAGAACTCAAGATTATCTACAGAAGGCAAGAATATGATAATGGATTAGAGGCGATTAACAAGTTCTCTAACCTGATTCCCAATTTTAATCTAATTTTCAATCCGAAAAAAATCAGAATTGAGGCTTATTCCAAATTCACTCAAAACTATTCCAACGGTAAATCCTCCACTAGTTTCCTTGATATTGGCTTCGGTTCTAATTTTGCCATTTTCAAGAATCAAAACTTAAAAATCACATTTAAAGGAAAGGATTTACTGAATTTAGATGGTGCAAAATCTGAATCTGTTAACTATGGAAATACTTTTTTGGAAACGAATAGTTTTCGGAGGTTTGCAGGATATTTGTTAGTTGGTTTGAGAGTGAGGATTTGAGGAACTAATTAAGTTTCGACTTCTCTACATAATTTAGAAAGCCACCAATACTCAATCACTCGGTTCAATATGAATCAAAACATTCCCCAAATTTGGAATTGTCTTCAGCAAATAATCTTTCAGTTTGTGTGAGAGAGTGTGTCCTTTTTTTACTGAAATACTGCCGTCTACTCTTGCGTGCAAATCTACGTAATATTTCATTCCAGCCTTTCTGACATAACACTTTTCTGTTCCCAAAATTCCTTCTACCTCAGCGGAGTTTTTTCTGATTTTGATAATCAAATCATCATAGAGGTGTTCATCCATGATTTCTCCAAATGCAGGTCTGAAAATTTTGTAAGCATTGTACAAAATGATGATTACCGCCAAAAGTGCCGCCCAATCGTCTGCGGTTTCGTAGCCTTCGCCAAAAATAACTGAGATGGAGATTCCAATAAAAGCCATTACCGAAGTAATTGCATCGCTCCTGTGATGCCAAGCATCTGCTTTGAGCGAAGAACTTTGTATTTCTCTACTCCTTTTTATAACAATTCGGTAGGAGATTTCTTTCCACAGAATAATTCCCGTAAGAACAATTAGTGTCCAAGGCTTTGGCGAGGCGTGTGGAGTTTGGATGTTCTCTACACTTTCATGAGCAATAATACCTGCTGAAATCACCAAAAAACCAACTACTATAAAAGTAATAAGTGGTTCAATTTTCCCATATCCGTAAGGATGGTTTTTATCTGCGGGTTTTCTGGCATATTCCAGCCCAAACAGAATCAAGAAAGAAGCAAAAATATCGGTAGTAGATTCAATTGCATCGGCAATTAGCGCATAGGAATTCCCGAAAAAGCCAGCCAGAAACTTTATAATTGCCAAACTAATGTTGCCAACAATGCTAAAATAAATGGTATGAACCGCTTTTTTTGAGTTATCCATTTAGCCTATTTCTCTGCCAACAATTTATCCATCGTCAAGTTGAAATCCTCTACGAAGGCTTGGTAATATTCCCCCGTTCCAGGCCCAGAAAAACCTGTATGAATTTTTCTGACCTTTCCTTTTCTGTCAATAAATATCGTGGTAGGAAATGACATGACATGATTCAGCATTGGCAGTTTTTCTGCTGCTTCGGTTTTGCTGTTTGTGCCAGCCACCAATAAATCATAACCAATTCCGAAACGGTTTTTCATTTTCTCCAACCTTGCTTTTGCTTTGGAAAACTCAGGGCTTCTCTCGAATCCTAGCCCAATAATTTCTAGATTTCTGCTTTGGTTGGCTTTGTAGTAAGGAGACAGAAATTTGGTTTCATCCATGCAATTCGGACACCATGAGCCGAGCAATTGCACAATCACTACCTTGCCTTTGTATTTCTTATCGGAAAGGGAAACGAGCTGGCTGTCTAAGTTTGGGAAAGAAAAAGCAATTTCATCGTAGCCTTCTTTCAAGAAAGTAAGCTCATTGGCATTTGGCAAACTCGCATTTTCGTTCCGAGTAGCCGACCAAGCCTGTTTCCAATGTTTTCCAGACCAGAAAGTGCCATTTTCTAGTTTGTTGGAGTTGGTTACAGTTGCTGTGAATAGGAAAGCGTGCTCTCCATCGAAGCAGGAAAGTTCCATTTTTCCATTTTCTAAAGTTCCCCATAAATAGCGATAATCTCCCGTGGCAGTCAAAAATGTTCCTGTAACTGAAGTGCCTTTTTGTTCAAAAACGCCAACAGCTTTTTCATCGTCCTCGTCTTCATTGTTGAAAATTACCGACCATTTCCCTGAAATATCATTCGCGCCAACTTCTGCAGAAACTGTCCAGTCTTTTACCAATTTAGCTTCGAACGGAATACTGTAATTATCAAAATCCTTCTTTATCCATCTTCCTTTTAGAGAATTGCCTTCCAACTTGGCAATAACTTCCGTATTGAAAATATGCATTCCTATGGAAATAGAATCGCCCGATTTGGAGATGTTATTTATCGAAATCCGCTCTTCTCCATTCACTAATTCAATCACAGGATAAGCTCCTTTGATTTGCATAATCTCAAATCTGACGGGCAAACTCGCCTCGTCAGTCAATTGAAAACTACCTTCCCATTTTCCCATTGGGAGGTTTACGTCTGGTTTATTTCCCGAAATATCAATTTGCTCTACCATTTCTGTCTGTTCGTTCTGGTTGGATTTACATGAAAGAAATAGGATGGAGCAAAATCCAACCATAAAAAGAGTAAATATTGATTTCATAATAGAACGGGAAGTAGTTTGAAAGCGATAACTATATTTTATAAATATTTTGGCACAACTGAAGTGTCACACAGCAGATGTTTGTTTATTGTTGTTTCAATTT
>JBLIFI010000342.1:0-5590 GCA_047633715.1 Flammeovirgaceae bacterium | reverse complement strand
CTTTGGAAGCGCAAAAAAAGGTAGAGAATATGGAAAATCAGAAATTAAAAGTAGTAGAACTTTTTGCTGGAGTTGGAGGATTCCGATTGGGCTTAGAGAAAGGGAATTATGAGGTAATTTGGAGTAATCAATGGGAACCTTCTACCAAAATACAGCATGCCTCAAAAGTTTATGAAAAAAGATTCGGAAAGGAAAATCATTCGAATCGAGATATTACTACTGTTCCTACAAGTGAAATACCTGACCATGATTTGCTTGTAGGTGGGTTTCCTTGTCAAGATTATTCCGTAGCGACCACGCTCCATAACTCAAAAGGCTTGATTGGTAAAAAAGGAGTTCTTTGGTGGTCTATCCATAGAATACTTAATGAAAAAAATAGCAAACCAAAATATCTTCTTTTGGAAAATGTTGACCGCTTACTAAAATCCCCATCTAACCAAAGAGGAAGAGATTTTGCGGTAATGTTGCAAAGCCTTAATGAACTGGGCTATGCGGTTGAATGGAGAGTCATTAACGCTGCCGAATATGGAATGCCTCAAAGGCGCAGAAGAGTTTTCTTTATTGGATATCACAAGTCCACAGATATTTACCAACAAATAAAAGATGCTGAAAAATCGGATTGGCTAATTCAAAGTGGTTCATTCGCAAATGGGTTTCCCGTAGTCAAGCCTCATTCTATATTTCCAGTCTCTGAATTTGAAATCACAGGTAGTCTAGCAGAAATAAGCCAAGAATTCAATAAAAATGGCAAAAACTCCCCTTTTCAAAATACGGGTTTAATGATTGATGGTAAAGTATCTACCGTTAAAACAGAGCCACAATATGATGGAAAAAGAATTGTTTTGGGAGAACTACTACAAAGTGAAGATGCTGGAGAAGAGTTTTTTATTAAGGAAGAAGAAAAAGATAAGTGGAAATACTTAAAAGGAGCAAAAACAATTCAGCGCAAAACCAAAGAAGGGTTTGCCTATAATTATTCAGAAGGTGGAATGATTTATCCTGACTCTCTTGAAAATGCTTCCCGAACAATTATTACAGGCGAAGGAGGAAAATCCCCATCACGATTCAAGCATGTTATCCAAACAGAAAAAGGTTTGAGAAGGCTGACTCCAGTTGAATTAGAACGGCTCAATATGTTTCCTGACAACCATACCAAATTGGAAGGGATTACTGATGCAAAAAGGGCTTTTTTTATGGGAAATGCTTTAGTGGTAGGAGTGATTGAAAAAATCGGAAAAGAACTTTACAAGCAAATTAACGAATATGAATATGTTTGACCCTGAGTCGCCCAATTCAATTGTCGAGTATGCAAAAAGACTAAAAAATGAAACTCTCCGACAAGCTTGTGAATCAGCAATAGACAAACATGGTTACAAAGGAAAAGGTAATTTTGGGCAACTTCTGGAGAAGTTCTATTTTGGTTATTCGCCCAATTCAAGTTCCGAACCTGATTTCCCAGAAGCAGGAATAGAACTGAAAACATCTCCGTTGAAAACTTTGAAAAATGGTACATTTAAGTCAAAGGAACGGTTGGTAATGAATATTATCAATTACTTAGAAGTCCACAAAGAGAGTTTTGAGACGAGTTCTTTCTGGAGTAAAAACTCTCATTTGCTGTTGGTTTTCTATTTGCATGATAAAGATGCTGACTTACTCGATTATGTAATTAGATTAGTTGATGAGTGGAAATTCCCACCGCAAGACCTGCAAATAATCAAGAGTGATTGGAATAAAATCAACCAAAAAATTATCGCTGGAAAGGCGCACGAACTTTCGGAAGGAGATACTTTCTATCTTGGTGCTTGCACAAAAGGTGCTACTGCACTAAAATCATTGCGAAGCCAACCATTCAATGATGAAAAAGCGAAACAGCGAGCTTATTCATTGAAACAGAGTTACGTAAACCACATTATTGCCAGTATTTCTGAAAATGAGCCCGAGAATTATGGAAAAATAATCAAAAAGCAGAAAGAGCTTGATGAGTACGAATCGCTAGAAGAGTTTGTGGTTGGTAAATTCAAGCCCTTTTATGGAAAGACTCCAACAGAAATAGAGGCAGTAATTGATAAGAACCCAAATAGAGAAGCAAAAAACTACCATGCAAACCTTACTAAAGCAGTTTTGGGAATCGAACTCAAAAGCAAGATAGAAGAATTTGAGAAAGCGAATGTCAAGGTCAAAACTGTCAGATTGAAGAAAAGTGATTTACCAAAAGAAAGCATCTCTTTCAGCCAGTTCAATTACGAAAAATTGATAAAAACAGATTGGGATGATTCTGCATTTAAAGAAATACTAGAACAGAAATTCTTCTTTGTATTCTATCGAATTGATGGTGAGAGTATTTTTTTAGACAAAGTCAAGTTCTGGAATATGCCACAGTCAGACATTTCAGTAGCAAGAGAAGTTTGGAAGAAGACAAAGCAATTAGTTAAAAATGGAAAGGTTATAGAGAGAATCTTGCCAAATGGTAATGACAAAACTTTTTTCCCAAACAAATCTGAGAACAGAGTGAGTCATGTTAGACCAAAAGCACGAAATAAATTAGATACTTATCCGCTTCCTGTTGCAGATAGACTCACAGGGAACAATGCCCACATGAAGCATTGTTTTTGGCTGAATGCAGAATATATCAGAAACGAAATATACAGAAAGGACTAATTCAAATTCATAATTTCACTAGAAAATATAACTATGAATTTCCCCACCGCAATCACATTTTGCAAACTCTAAATTGCCAAAAGCATTCAATTTCCAACAAGCTCAATTAGGGAGAACGGGGTTTCGAATTGAAATGGGTTTGCAAAATTGGCGGAAATTTTTCTGGGGCGAAAAGCTTGGGAGTTTTAAAAAGGGTTCGTAGCCGTAAACCACTAGTCGAGTTTCTCACTCCAAACAAAATTATCTTAACAGAAACATTTGTCGGACATCTTAAAGGTTTCTGACAAATTAGTTTATAATAATGAAAGGGCAAGCTGAAATTTCAGCTTGCCCTTTCATTATTATAAACTCTTCGGAGACTAGTCTCTTCTTGCTGGTCTTGGAGTTCTTTTCTTCTCTACAAAGCCTTCTGGCTTGTCGAGAAGTACTTTTCTGGAAAGTCTGAATTTGCCACTTCTTTGGTCAATCTCAGTCAATTTCACTTTGATTACCTCTCCTGCTTCAAGTACGCCTTCCATATCTTCTAAGCGTTCCCAAGAAATTTCGGAAATATGAAGTAAACCTTCTTTTCCTGGCATGAACTCAACAAATGCACCAAATGGCATGATTGATTTCACTTTTCCTGTGTAAACTTCGTCCACTTCTGGCATGGCAACAATTCCTTTCACACGGTCTTGTGCTGCTTGCATAGAATCTCCATTGTTAGAGAAAATACTTACTACACCCGCTCTTTCATTCTCATCAATCACGATAGTTGCGCCAGTAGAAGCTTGAATCTCTTGGATTATTTTTCCACCAGGCCCAATGATTGCTCCAATCATGTCTTTAGGAATCTCGAAAGTTACCGAACGAGGTGCGTGAGGTTTCATTTCAGATTTAGTTGCGGTAATGGTTTTTTCCATCTCGCCCAAAATGTGTGCTCTACCACGGTTGGCTTGGGCAATTGCCTCTTCCAACACTTCGTAAGAAAGTCCATCTACTTTGATATCCATTTGACAAGCAGTCATACCATTGGCAGTTCCTGTCACCTTGAAATCCATATCACCTAAATGATCTTCGTCTCCCAAAATATCTGAAAGGATTGCATATTTCCCAGTTTCTGGGTCAGAAATCATTCCCATTGCGATACCTGAAACGCCTCCTTTTGTAGGAAGACCAGCATCCATCAAAGCCATAGAACCTGCACAAACAGTTGCCATAGAAGATGAACCATTCGATTCCAATACATCAGAAACGATTCGGATGGTGTAAGGATTTTCGTCATCGGAAGGAATCACTTTCTCCAGAGAACGGAAAGCCAAGTTTCCATGACCGATTTCCCTTCTGCCTGGCCCACGATTAGGACGAGCTTCTCCAGTAGAGAATCCAGGGAAATTATAATGCAAGTAGAATTTCTTGTAACGAGATTCCAATGTGCTGTCCACCATCATTTGGTCCATTTTGGTTCCCAAAGTAACAGTTGCCAACGCTTGAGTTTCGCCACGAGTGAACAAAGCAGAACCGTGTGCCATTGGCAAATAATCCACTTCCGTCCATATCTGACGAACTTGCTCCATGTCTCTTCCGTCCAAACGCTTGCCTTCTTGCAATACTAAATCTCTAGAAGCTTTCTTCTGTGCCGCATTCACATATTTACCAAGCAATGCTTTATCGAAGTCATTCTCTTCTGGCAAAGAATCGTAATAAGCATCTTTCACTTCACGGAAAGCAGCAGAACGTTCATCTTTACCGCTAATTTGCTTTTGAGCAACTGCATACAATTTGTCATAAATCGCCTCGAAAACCTGAGCTTTCAACTCCTCATCATCTGCTTTTGGCTTGAAATCTCTCAATTCTGTTGAGCCAACTTCTTGCTTCAATTCGATTTGAGCTTGACATTGCAGTTTGATTGCTTCGTGGGCGATTTTAATTCCCTCAATCATTTCTGTTTCGTTCGCCTCATCCATTTCTCCCTCCACCATCATGATGTTGTCCATTGTTGCGGCAACAATCAAATCTACTTTCGAGCCTACCATTTGCTCTTTGGAAGGGTTTACCAAATATTCTCCGTTTACCAAACCAACTCTTACTTCAGAAATTGGCTCTGGAAAAGCGATATCACTTACTGCAATGGCAGAAGACGCTGCCAAAGCGGCTAAAGCATCTGGCTGTACATTTCCATCAGCAGAAATAAGGCTAATCATGATTTGCGTTTCACAACGGTAGTTGCTTGGAAAAAGTGGCCTGATTGCTCTGTCCACCAAACGAGAAATCAATATTTCATGCTCTCCCAATCTGCCTTCACGCTTCATGAATCCACCAGGGATTCTACCTGCTGCTGCGAATTTTTCTTGGTAATCTACTGAAAGAGGAAGAAAGTCAACACCTTCTCTTGGCTCTTTTGCAGAAACTACTGTTGCCAAAAGCATTGTGTTTCCACATTTGATTACTACAGAACCATCTGCTTGTTTTGCCAATTTGCCAGTTTCAATTTCGATGGTTTCCCCACCAGGCATGGCAATTGTTTTCTTAATTACGTTCATTTTGATTTTTTTTGCTTTGCCGTGTCTGTTCGGCAGTGAATAATAGTCTCAAGTCCGAAGTCTTTAGTCTTTAGTCGGTTTCAAAAAAGGTCTGACTATTTTACTTGATGAACAAGCGAACTCAAACAGCTTTATTCTACTTACGACTTTGGACTTAATACTTTGAACTATTAAAAAGGTGGGCTTTGATTTTGAAAAACCAATATTATGCAATATTGCATTTGGTTGGATTTTTCAGAATGGCGAATTCGTAATTACTGTTTTGTTCTCTTCCGCCTGACCGCTAGGGCAAATTAAACCATGATTACTTATGATTTGTGGGATTGCCACGATTGGATTTCTGATTATAAATTCAATCAAGAAATTCTACTCTTTTTGTGTTCTGAAATTCCCAAGTTGGAAAGAGAAAT
>JBLIFI010000341.1:0-5590 GCA_047633715.1 Flammeovirgaceae bacterium | reverse complement strand
AAAAGCCAATTGTAGAAGAAGTTGCAGATATAAACTAACCCTCCACCCAAACCCGAAAAGCGGGTGTTCTGCTATTTGAAGTGTAAAGAATTTCCACAGAGTTTACCAAGTGAATTGCCAATCTGTTTTTAGTGTAATTCTCATAACTCGCCACCGCTTCAATATTCAGAATTTCGCTTCGGTTAATTTGGAGGAATTGTTTGGGATTTACCGCTTCGGCAACTTTTTGGAGCGACTCGTTGAGAATGTGTTTTTTGCCCAATTTGTCAATTGCCAACACAAAATCGCCTTGGGCTTGGAAATAAGCAACTTCGGAGGTTTTGAGCAAGAAAACGCCATTTGCTTTCTTTACCGTAAATCGACTTTTGTAGGATTGAGTGGATTCCAAAAGCTGATTTTTGAGTTCCGAGAGTAATTCGGTTGGGAAGCCTGCTGTTTTTTCTTGGTCAGATTGGAAAAGCAATTGATATTTCTCCCACGCCTTTTTCACTTCCTCTTTCGTATAAGGTTTCAGCAAATAGGCAATTCCGTTGGTTTCAAAAGCCTGCAAGTAGAATTTGTTGTAAGCTGTGCAGAAAATGATTGGGCAGTTTGGGGTAATCGTTTCATAAATACCAAAAGCATTTCCATCGAGCAACTCGATATCGGAGAAAATCAAGTCGAAATTGTTTGATTCTCGCAAAATGGCAGTTCCTTCAATCACGCTTCTTTTCCAAGTGATTTCTGTATCTGAATTAATTTCAGATAGAATCCGAATCAGTTTTTCGCCTGCTCGCTGTTCGTCTTCTAAGAGGAGTATTTTGGTGGTTTTTTTCATTTTTGATTGATAGTCTAACAAAAATCGACTCAGAGAGTCGATGTACGGAAAACTTTCAAAGTATAATTTCCCGAATTAAAGGTAAAATCACTTTAAAATGAATTCCATCTTCAATAGAAATAGGCTTTTTAGAGAGAATTTTATATTTCGCATTCAAGTTTTTTAATCCTGTTCCCAAGCTATTTTCTTGGTTGGATTTCAATATTTTGGGGTTGGAAATACTGATTCCAGCCTCTTCTGCTAAAATAGAAACCAATAAAGGTTCTGAGATATTTCCCTGATTGTGCTTTACTGCATTCTCCACCAAAGTTTGCAATGCGCCTGGGGAATCAGGATTTCCTGCAAATTGCCCAATTTATTCAGTTTTTCGAATTTGTAAGCCTCTCCAAATCGTTCTTCGAGCAAGAAAATATAATTATCAATCGCTTGCCATTCTTCTTCCAAAGAAACCACATCTTGCTCCATATTCACAATGGAATAGCGGTAAATCCCAGAAAGCTTGTGAAGGTATTTTTTCGCCAAATCAGTATCCAAATCAATTAAATCATCTAGTGCATTCAGATTATTGAAGAGGAAATGTGGACTCATTTGCGATTTGAGCAAGTTGAGTTCCATTGCCATTTTCTCTTTCTCCAACTGCTCAATTTGCCTATCGTGCTTCATCCAATCTCTTATGAATTTGTAGGCAAAAGAGAGGAAAATAGCAAAAAATAAAGAGTTTGGACCACCAATAAAAAAACTATATCTGCCTACTAACTGAGAAGGAAACAACTCCTGAAAAGGTAAATCAACTCCTGAACTCCAAACAAAAATACAAGCCCTAATAAGTTCTACTACAATGAGAATTCCAAATGTTGCCAAAAAATAGCGATACCTTTTTCTACCACGTAAAAACTTTGGAATCAGCCAAAAAGCATTCAGATAAAAGAAAACAGGGAATAATATAGCGGAAATTGGGGAAATCCCCCAAAGATGTGCTTTCTGGTCAAGCCAGTTGACAGAAAATTGTGCATTCACTCCTTTAAAATACAATCCCCAAAAGAGTATGTGTAAAACCCACTCAACATATTTAAGGAAGTATCTTTTTGCGGTCTGAAAAATCATAAGAGTTTGTGACAACTGTTCCAATCCTACAATCTATTCAATCTTCGCTTATTCAAAAAGTTAAATAGAGCCAACTAGGTATTTTTTCGGTTGGATTGGGTAAAACCTGAGTTGATTTACCAATTTATTTATCTTCTGCCAAATCTCCACTCATAGGAAATCTCGCCCAATTCACAGTTTTTGTTTTCTGATTGGAGAATAAGAAAAGTAGGTTTGTGGAAGAATAAGGAAGGCAGATAATCCTTCTCAAAACAATTGACGCAATTTCCTTAGGATAGGGCTTGTTCCTCAAGGAAGAGGAATCTACAAAAAAAAGCCATCTAACTCTGACAGGGTTTAAAACCCTGTCAGAGTTGAGAAACCAAATCGTAAATCGTACATCTAAAATCGTAAATCGTAAATCAAACATGCTCACAATCCAAAACTTGCAAAAAACCTATCCTAATGGAGTAAAAGCCTTGGATAACCTGAACTTGGAAATCAAAAAGGGAATGTTTGGTTTACTTGGCCCGAATGGAGCAGGGAAGTCTTCTCTGATGCGAACAGTTGCCACCTTGCAACAGCCTGATTCGGGGAGTTTGCATTTTGGGGAAATTGACATATTACAAACTCCAATGGAGCTCCCGAAAGACATTGGGTTATCTGCCTCAAAGTTTTGGTGTTTACCCAAACAGCTCCGCAGAAGAATTGCTTGATTATTTTGCAGTTCTGAAAGGGATTTCCTCCAAAAAAGACCGAAAAGCAATTATCCAAGAGGTTTTGGAACTGACCAACTTGTATGAAGTCAGAAAAAAAGCAGTTAGCGGTTATTCTGGCGGAATGAAACAGCGATTTGGAATTGCCCAACTTCTACTCAATAAACCAAAATTGCTCATTGTAGATGAACCCACCGCAGGTTTGGACCCAGCAGAAAGAAACCGTTTTTTGAATGTGTTACGAGAAGTCGGCACAGAAAGCACAGTCATTTTCTCCACACATATTGTAGAAGATGTTCGGGAACTCTGCAACGATATGGCAATTATGAATGGAGGAAAAATTCTCCAAAAGCTAAAGCCTTCGGAAGCGACAAGAGAGTTGGTTGGCAAGGTTTGGAATTGCCCAATCCAACAAGAGGAACTTACGAAATACGAGCAAGCGCACAATGTGCTTTCCGCTAGCTACAACGAAGACAACTCGCTCACGCTCCGAGTTTTCAACCCAGAAAAACCTACTGAGCAATTCACAGAAGCCATTCCCAATTTAGAAGATGTGTATTTCATTGCTTTGCAGAAAGAGGTGGAATGAATGTGCGAAAGCAAATTGATTGTTTTACGATAGCTACAAGCTATCGGCTACAGAAAACCGTCCTCTCTCAAATCGTACCTCGTAAATCCTCCATTATGTTTTTCAAAATATTCAAATACGAAGTCAAATATTGGCTCAGGAAACCTGTTTTCTATTTCTATCTCCTTTCTCTTTTTGGAATTGGCATGTTGGCGATGCTGGCAGATGCTGGCTTTTTCAAAGACCCGATAACAGCTGTACTTCCACCAAATTATTCCAACTCACCAAGTGGAATCGTGAGTTTTTTTAGCTATTTCAATCGTATTTTCTTGTTTCTATTGCCAACCATTATTGGGGCGACTCTCTACAAAGATTATCAGCACAATGTACATAGTTTACTGTATAGTTTCCCAATTAAAAAGCGAGATTATTTGGCGGGGAAATTCCTCGGAAGCTTTTTTATTGTGATTATTCTGACACTTTCAACAGGAGTTTGTTTGGCAATTGCCGAGCAGTTTCCTGGGCTTTATGCACACAAAATCGGGGATTTTGACCTGTTAGGTTATTTGCAATCCTATTCGGTTTTCACAATTTCCACCATGCTGATTTATGGTTTATTGGTTTTCTCAGTCGTATTATGGTTTCGGAATATTTACACAGGTTTTGTGACAATAATTGCCTTGTTTTTTCTGCAAAAACTATTGGAAACCACCTTCGATGGCGATGCGTATCTGATTGCTCTCTCCGACCCTTTCGCTATAAAAACAATGGATTTTATAGCGAAAGATTTGACAATTGCACAACGGAACAGTTCATTACTTCCAGTTTATGGAGTTGTACTTTATAATAGATTGCTTTGGTTCGGACTCTCTGCGGTAATTGCCGTGGTTACTTATTTCCGATTCTCACTTTCCGAGCATGTCATGGTGGCTTTCAACAGGTTGAAGAAAGGAAAGCGGATGATTAAAGACAACTTTCAAGGAATTAAAAAGGTCAATTTGCCAGAAGTTTCATTCAATTTTGGTGGAGTTCAAAACCTTCGGAACATTTGGTGTATTTCCAGCAATCATTTTCGATTTATCACTCGGAACAAACTGTTTTTGTTCCTCGCTGTATTGGGACTTTGCGTGGCACTTTCCACACTTTCCTCAATTACCAACCGAAGGGAAATGACACTTTTGCCAGTTACCAGATTGGTGCTGATGGTGCCAAGTTTCCTGTTCAAACTCGTGATTATGGGTCTGACTTTCATTTATGTAGGAATGCTGATTCACCGAGAACGAACTGCCAGCATGAATCAATTGGTCGATATTGTGCCCGTTCCGAATTGGGTGCTTTTCCTTGGGAAATTAGTGGCAATTGTCAGAATGCAAATGGTGCTTTTGTGTATATTAATTGTGGCTGGAGTCAGTATTCAGATTTTCAATAATTACTATCATTTCGAATTCGGTTTGTATTTATTCTACCTGTTCGGAATTCACTTAGTTTGGCTACTTGTCTGGACTTTGGCAGCCTTTTTCTTACATATTTCGCTCGATAATTTGTACATCAGCATTTTTCTATTGCTTTCAGCGTGGTTGGGTTTCGAACTATTGCCACAGCTTGGAGTGAGCCAAATTTGGTTGCGTTTCAATGCCACTCCGCCAGTTTTCTATTCCGATTTAAACGGGTTTGGAAATCAATTGGGAGGTTATTATTTAGTTGAATCTTATTGGTTAGCTTTTGGAATTTTCCTAAGTGTAATTGCCTATTTGCTTTGGGAGCGGGGAACTTCCAACTCTTGGAAACAGCGTTGGAGTTTGCTAAAATCTCGGTTGGATTTTAAAGTGGCAGGTTTGGCAGTTGCTTCTCTGGTTTTGTTTGGAGTGCTTGGCTTTAAGATTTATGAAGTACAAGAAAGTAGATTCATAAAATCCGAAAAAGACATGGGCGAAAAATTGAAAGTTTTTAAAGAAAATTTTCAACAATATGCTAATTTCCCACAACCAAAAGTAAGTGCAATCACAGCAAACATTGAGCTTTATCCGAACTCCAAAAGCTTTGTAGCAACAGGAAACTACCAACTTATCAATCGAACTGAAAATCCGATTGACACACTTTTGGTAAAATGCGGATTCGATGAAATCACTGAACTAATTCTGGAAGATGGAAACGAAATTGTTGCAAGAGATGATTTTGCCCCATTCTACATCATCAAACTCCGTAACGCAATCCAAGCAAAAGATAGCCTTCATTTAGAATTCAAAATTAAAAGCCGAGCAAACACGCTTCTTGAACAGAATTCGAATATTCTTGCCAACGGGACTTTCCTAAAACAAGATATTTTCCCGAAAATTGGCTACGCAGATAATACTCCACCCAAACACCCGACCGACAGCACAGCAAGATTGACAAATTACCAAACCC
>JBLIFI010000340.1:0-5598 GCA_047633715.1 Flammeovirgaceae bacterium | reverse complement strand
TGTCTTTCTTGGCACTAGCAATCAAATTATCAAGCGATTTCTCCACATTTGTTTGGTAAGAGTAATCTTGTTTTTTCGCCCAAACTATGAACTTAGCATATTCAGCATCAGACATTTCAAACTTTCTAGCTGTGGCTATCTCCTCATGTTCATGTTTGAATTTAGTGGCGTAATCGAACAGAATCCCTTTGCCTACCAAGCTTCTAGTGATTTTAGCATAATCTTCTTTTTCCACTTCTACATCTGGGGAAACGCCTTCGCCATCATAAACGACTCTTCCATTTTTTGTTTTGAAAGCTACTCGTAAAGAATCTGGCATTTTAGCTACTGTTCCATCACTATTTCTGTTTCCATAATCCAGCTCTTGAATACATCTTCCACTTGGAATATAGTATTTCGCTACAGTTACTTTTAATTTAGAATTATATGATAATGAGCGAGTTGCTTGCACTAAGCCTTTTCCAAAACTCCTCTGCCCCACTAAAACTCCACGGTCATAATCCTGAATTGAACCCGATACAATTTCAGCAGCCGAAGCACTATTATTATTGATTAAAACCACCAAAGGAATCTCAGTATCTTCTGCCTGATTCATCGCTTTATGCGTTCTATTCCAATCTTTTATTTTTCCTTTCGTGCTTACAATTTCGGAGCCTTTAGAGATAAAAACATTGGAAATATCAATTGACTCACTCAACAAACCGCCTGGGTTTCCTCTCAAATCCAAAATGATTTTTTTAGCTCCCGAGTCTTTCAATTTAATGAGTGCATCCCGTACCTCTCTGCTTGCGTTACGGGTAAAATCAGTAAGTTGAATCATCCCAATATCATCGGTAACCATTCCATAATAAGGCACATTTTTGAGCTTTATTTTCTCTCTTTTGATTTTGAAATCAATTGGGTCTGCAACTCCTAGCCTAACAATGGTCAATTCAATTTCGGAATTTGCCTGACCTTTCAACAGTTTGCTCACTTCAGAAATACCTCTACTGCGCACATCTGTTCCATCAATTGTGATAATCTCATCTCCAATTTCCAAACCTGCTCGGTCGGCCGCATAGCCCTCGTTTGGCATCACTACCATTACTCGTCCATTTTTGGTGCTAATTACTGCGCCAATTCCGCCATATTCTCCCGTGCTGATTGTTCTGTAATCTTCAATTCGGTCTTCGGAAATATAATTGGTATAAGGGTCGAGTTTATTCAGCATGGCATCAATTCCCGTTTTCATCAAATCGGTTGGGCTAACTTCCTCCACATAATATTTATTGATTTCCTGAAATAGTGTGGCGAAAATATCGAGGTTCTTGGCAATCTCGAAATACTTTTCACTCGGTTTGTATGACATCAGCGTGATTGCCAACACCAATAAAATACCTGTAATTTTTAGTCCTTTGGATTTCATGTCTTGTAGTTTGTGATTTCAAGCACAGCGTGCTTTTTGTATTTGAGTTCTTTTCAGAGTATAACTTGAGTAATAGGTAGCTGCAAACATGGAATACTGCTTTTGAATATTAAGACACAATCGTCCAATCGTCCGCTTGCGCTATAATACTTTAACATTACTTGTTTAACACTACTAATCAAAGTAATTCCCGTTCAAACTGAGGAAATAGAGAATCTGTTTCCTAATATAAATAATTAGGTAAACAAAATCATTCCATCATTAGACAAATGGCAAGAGTTTTAGACTATTTTAATGATTCGGCTAATTTTCGGAGTGCTTTTTTGAGTCTCTTTTCCATGAAGGCGAATTCTTCCATTTGCTTGCCCACAAAAATAATTGCCAAATTTGCAGGTGGATTTGGCAAACTCTCCAACCAATTAGATTTTTCTAAACGATAAATTTCCCGTATTTGCCGTTTGATTCGATTACGGTCAACTGCTTTTTTAAAATTCTTCTTAGGCACAGAAATCAGAGTCTTTGGATTTTTGATATCATTAGGCTCTGTTTCCAATTCGGTTGAATTTGGCTGGAAAGGAATTTTAAATGGATATACGAAAACCGCTTCTTTCCCTCGAAAAAGAGCTTCAATGTCTTTTTTGTGCGTCAGTTTTTCAGATTTCGGAAAAGTGAATTTGGTAGGCATAAATGGATGTACGACTTACGATGTACGATTTTGTGATATAACTTTGATGTTAGCAATTCTTCCTAAAAAATTACGCTTCTTTTGGATTCTATGGAAATAACTAATTGATTTTCGATATCGAACAAGTCTAATTTTCTAATGTCTAAAATCTTATTTCTACTGAGGTTTAGTAACCATATTATTTGCCCAGTCAATAAACCACTCCAATTCTTTCGATTTTTCGGTTACAAAAAACTGATAAGCTGTTTGGGAGCCATGAATTACAATTTGATGCCCGCCTTGCATTCCGTAATAGAATAGTAGCATGCCACAAATAAATATTCCCATGCCAATCCAGAATTGGAAAATATTGGCAATGGCAACCAAAAGTGCCAAAGGAGCAACAATTCCACCAATTACCAACGGGGCAATAAATTTCTTATAAGTCATCTCTAATTTGGAAACCTCATTCAAATTGAATGATTTCAGTTTGCTATCTTCAAAAACAACCAATTTCTGGTCTGTCAATCTCATAAAACCTTCCGTGTCGAGATTGCAATGATAAAGCGTATTTTCCTGCTTCCTAACCCAAGGATATTGATAGGTGTAGTTTGTAAAATAATATTTTGGCGCAACAGAACCTTTCAGAAGAAACTTCTCAGGCTTTTTTTCTGAACGATAATGGTATTTGACTTGTTTTTTAGTCATTCGTGCCTTGAGTGTTTTTTTTCAAAACTAAATTTTAAAATTTACAAAGCCTTCAAAAACTCCAACAATTTCAGTCTTAAACAAAAGTGATTTAATTTTTATGCATTAAGTTTGTAACACACAGTCACAATCTATTATTCTCTATCTTTCATTATTTACTAACTGCCATGCACTCATCAACACTCTCAAAACTTTTTGCCATTTCATTTCTTGTGCTGATGTATTTCCCTTCAACAGCGCAAGACAATGACACAATCAACTCCACGCCCAATTTTTTCGATTTACAAACAAAGAGGAATCATATTTATATAGGAACTGATTTCGGAGTGGGTTTGGGCTTTAAAAGCGAGTCTTTATCCATTACAAAGGCAACTACTTTAATTGATGCGAGTTTCACACCAAAAATTGGCTTTTTCCCTATCAAACGCCTTCTAATTGGCGGAATATACGATTTATCGAGTTCATTAACTGTTTTGGAAGGGCAAGACCAGTATTACCTTACCAACTCCAACTACGGAATTTTCGGGCGTTATTATTTAAAAAATGGCTTGTTTGGAGAAGCGAGTTACGGTTGGGGAAATGGTTATGAATTGGCTCAAATTGCAGGTTCAGATTTGGCTGAGAAGAATAACTTCAGCAGTAAAAGACAAGCTTACTCAATCGGTATTTCCAATTACTGGCTCAAAAGGTTCAACTTCGAAATCCTACTTCGCTATTCCAGAGTAAATGGTAATTATAAAGAATCTGAGACTGAAAGTTTACAACTTTCTGGCTTAGCAGTAAAAGCAGGAGTCGGATTTTCAATTGGGAAGTGAAATAAGTATCAAGTAGTGAGTATCATGTATCAAGAAAGTACAGAAGGGTCTTTTGATTTCCAATCACTTACTTATAAAAAAGAGCAAACCCAATTTCGTTATTGAAATTAAGTTTGCTCTTTTTTCTTTTCTCCCTACTCTCTATTTCCTTGACTTTGGACTAGCGACTTTAGACTATTTATTATGTCCCATGAATTTGATTTTAATCAATTCGGCTTCAGTCAAATATCTCCAACGCCCTCTTGGTAAATCTTTTTTGGTTAAGCCAGCAATTGCCGTTCTGTCAAGCTTGTTGATTGTGTAACCAAAGTGCTCGAACATTCTCCTCACAATTCTGTTTCTACCCGAATGGATTTCAATTCCGACTACTGTTTTGTCTATTTGATTCATGGCGAGTTCATCAGGCTTGATTGGGCCATCTTCCAGCTCTATTCCATTTCCCAGAGTCGAGAAATCTTCTGCAGCCATTGGTCTGTCTAGCTCAACCCGATAAACTTTTCGGATGTTATTAGATGGATGAGTCAGGCGAGTTGCCAATTCCCCATCGTTAGTGAAAAGCAACAAACCAACTGTTTCCTTATCGAGCCTTCCGACTGGGTAAATTCGTTCTTTACACGCATTTCCAACCAAATCCATTACAGTTTTTCTACCAAAATCATCTTTCGTGGTAGATAAAACATTTTTTGGTTTGTTCAGCAAAACATACACAAACTGCTCGCCTTGCAACTGCTTTCCATCGCACTTCACATTATCGGAAGGATTGACTTTGTAGCCCATTTCCGTAACTATTTTGCCATTTACCTCAATCCTGCCCGCCTGAATAAGTTGATCAGCTTCCCTTCTGGAGCAAATACCTGAATTGGAAATAAATTTATTCAGTCGAATGTCAGCATCTGCTGGCTTTTCAGGAACTCCTTTTTCGTGTGCAGCCTGTTTTATTTTTTTCGGGTCGTACTTCGGTGGCTTAGTTTTCACTCTGTCTTTAGAAGAAAAATTCTTCTTGGCAGATGGATTTATTCTTGGAATTTTAGTTTTCTCATTTTCTAAACCCTCCTCATTTTTCTTGCTAAACCGAACAGGTGTTTCTTTCTCTACTGGTTTTAGAGGCTTCAATTTCGGGTTGCTTGTTTTTTTGACAGATTCAAAAAACTTAGGCGCATTTTTCTTTTTTGGATTTCTTGGCTTTGCCATATTATCAATTCTAGGAATGTACGATTTTAGATGTATGAACGGTTGGCCGTTGCCATACATTTTTATGGATTCAACCAATATTTATCTATACTTTTAATCAAATAGCAAAGATACAGAAATAGAAAATAGTTTGAACGAGAGTTTTGAAATAAGATATGGGAAAAAGAATCAATAGTGTGAAAATATAAGGCTGACTTTAGATATTTAGGAATGCGTGGACATTTCAATGCCCTCAACTTAGTAGTTCTTCCCACACAGCAAAACCCATATTTAGTTTGTTGTACAGAGCTTTTTCATGATTTTTTTATTGGTAGTATTTCTGATGGCTAAAAATCGAAAATTTCTTTTCCTTGTTATAAGAATTCAGAATATTCAGATTTCTAAATTGCTCATACCTTTTTTCTCACTTAGGCTGGTAGCCAACACTACATTCAATTTTGGGGAAACTAAATCGAAATTGAATTTGGGGTTTAATCAGAATGAGATTGAAGCGAAAAGTGTTCAAATTGGCTAACAACTTCCCAAAATTGGTAACATGCAACTGACTGACTTAACTCTCAGGGTCTGTAACGAGTTTCTAAAAAACTGATTCCTTCTCATCAATAAGCAAGTTGTGAAATCCAACAAAATCCAGCTTCATGCTATTCCGTATGCATTGGCAGGGCAATTACAGGGGACTAACTATTTTGGGGCGCATCTCAAAATGTCGCACACTAAAAAATATACGCTGGCAGAGGTTGAAAACCCTGCCAGACGTTGGTTTTATTAGATGCCTAGCATTCATAATACTCCATTATTTCATTTAAAAAGTGCCT
>JBLIFI010000339.1:0-5636 GCA_047633715.1 Flammeovirgaceae bacterium | reverse complement strand
TTAGAAAAGCATTTAGGGGGGCTGTTAGTTTCTCGAAAGTATTCATAAGATGGCTGTTTGGTTACTTCCAATTTACGAATTTTTGAGAGATTGCTCCCCTATTCAATTTTCGTACCGCTCACTAATGGTTTAAAACCCTCTATTCAGCATAATTTTATCACTAAACACCTTGCTGATATTTCCAGCTTCGTCTCTAAATTTCACATAGACCGTTCTTTCTCCGTTTTCCTCTTCATCTAATTGCCAAGCCAAAAAAGGTTTATACATTCTCCACTTCGCTCCCCAAAAACTAGACTTATTGCTTACCAACACCCACTTAGTGTCTTTTGTAGCAGAGAAAGTAAGCATTACTCTTTTGTTTATCTCTGAGGCAGTCTCTGCATCTCCATCAATTTTAACTTGACAGTCCCTTGGCGGAGTAGTGTCCAAGATTATTTTTGTGGATAATGTTTGGGTTTGGTTGTTTGCTATATCCTTGTATTTCACATAAATAGTCTTTTCTCCATCCTCCGCTCCTAATGGGTATTTTTTTATTTCCGAAACATAAGGTTTCCATTCCGCTTTTGTAAATCCCTCATCAACACCAACTTTCATAAAATCAGCATTCCTAGCCGCTAATTTTAGATCTACTGTTCTATCCTGTTGGATTGTAAACTTATTTCCACTGTTTGCTTCAATTCCCCCTCCAATTGGCGCTTCTCTATCCAATATCAGTTTAATAAAAACAGTTTCTGACTCGTTTTGTGCTGCATCAATAAACTTAGCGAACACATACCTTGGCCCATCGTCTCCTCGAGCCAGTTTCCAATCAACATCCTCTTTTACGACTTCCCACTTATCTGCATAAAAAGATTTTGTATTACTTAACTTCATGAACTTTGCATCCCTTGCTTCTATATAAATCACAGTTTCTAAAGTCGTATCATTATAGTATTCACCATCCATATCAAATTCCAACTTCATGTTTTTTGGTGGTTGGGTATCTAAAATAATATCGTCAGTAAAAACCTCTGTAATTTCTCCACTTTTCAATTTGAATTTAACATAAACAGTCTTTTTACCGTCTCCTCCAGCCAATTCATATGATTGTATAGATTTATCGTAGTCAATCCAATTTTCGTGAAGGAAATCGCCAGATTGGGAAATCTGCATGGAAACCGCTTTGGGGTAATTGAATTCAAGAGAAACCAAAGGGCTATTAGTATAGCTGTCTCCATTTCGGATTCTGATTTTCACATCAGCGCTAATTTCAGATTGGGCGAGTGCAGAAGAAATGCTAAAAAGCAAGCAAAGTATGATGTATGTATATTTTCTAATCATCTTGATTTGGTTATGGGGTAAACAAACTGTCATATATCTCTTATTATCCATTACTTTAGCTTTATAATTAAGAATTCTATTATTATCAATCCAATGTTCGGCAAAACCAAAAAACATTTTAAATAATTTCTCTTGTAGGACTCCCTAAATGAGACATTTTAATGCAATAATCAGTTATTTTCATGAACCCAATTCGATTATTGGTTACTTTCAACTATTTAAACGCTTATTTTCATGTTTTGATAAGCTATAGTCCCCTAACGATGTGTTAAATACGTCTTCTGTACACAATTAACAATCCCAATAATTCGTTAAGCAAGAGAAATTATATGCTTTTAAAACAATTTATTGCGAATTTCATCAAAAAAATAGGTTTTCGCTAGTGGTTAACAAATCTTTGGATGCCACATCTCGTATATTATAACCAACCCTACTTGATTAAAGTGAGAAGATGTTATTTTTAGGACCATTTCGTCCAATTTTAGCAATAACCTTACTAAGTTTGGTTGATTTATTGTTTTAATTTGTAGAACTTTTATTCTATGGTATCAAAAGAACGTCATTTGGATTTCCCTATTAAAATTGAGAGTAAAAACATGAGGAAAATTTATATCTTATTTTTGTTGTATGTATGTGTAGTTTTTGTGGCTCAGGCTCAAGACGTTTCTGTTGGAGAGACATACTCTTTGGCGAAACTCTCCCAAGAACCTGTAAAAATCACGAGAAGTCCTCTTCCCGATATTCCTAAGGAAATTGGGGACACGACCTTTACTATCTATAAAAATAGTAGTGTACCGATAAAAACCTACTTTGTACATGGGGAACAATATGACAATATTTTCAATCCAAACCCAACAGGGCTTTATTTAGGCAAACAGCACTTTAATTATTATTGTGGCTTGGAACGGTCTATAAAACAATATTTTAGTAATATTTTAGAAATATTTGAATTCTCTTATTTGGGCAATAATTATTTGATGATTATAAATTTCCGAGAAGATTGTATGGGAGATGGCTGTCGTTATAGGTGTTATAACTTATTTGATTTATCAGGTAGAAGAATTCGCCAAATATCTTTTTCAAGTGTTTTTGAAGGAACAAATACTTTTGGAGACTTCAATAGTGACGGACAACTTGATTTTGTAAGAGTTGCACCAAAAGCCACAAAAGACTCTAAAAGAGGAGAATTAATTGATACTTATCTTTTGACTGCCTACACACTCAATCGTGGTAAGCCTTCTCAGTTAGTAAATAAAGAAAAATCTGCTTACTATATATTTGCAAAAGGAGACGAAATGGCAGAGAAATTTCAAGTGATTCAAGCTGATTGGTTTTTCACACTCAAAGACACTACTGGAAAAGTGGCTCCAAACACTTCATATTTCGCACCATATATATCATTCGACCCATTATATCGTTACCTTTATAATCCAGAAGGGATTAGGATAGAAAAAAACAGATGGTCCGTTCATGTAAAGAACCTTCGGGATTTGGAGGCCGCCCAAGACTTTTGCAGAGAAATGAGTTCTAAAAGCTACAATGAAATGTATATTATGATTGATCAATATAGCAATGAGATATCCTATCAAGTGCTATTTGGCAATTTTGTAAGTAAGGATCGAGCTGATAAAATGGAAAAATCACTAAACAAAGAAGGAATTGGCACTAAAGGATTAGCGGATTTCCAAAATGGATATTAATTTTTTAAAATTGTGTTAAATCTTTAGTTTGACTAAATAAAACATATAATATAATGATGCGTATAAAACTTTTTTACCAAAGGGCAGTCTTCGTTTTACTGGCTATGTGCTTGTTTGGCACCTCTTACTCCCAAACCATCGATGAGAAAATTCAAGACTTGCTAGACCAAGCCGAACACCTTACCCTGAATAATAGAGTAGATGATGCTATTGCAATTTATGACAGAATTATTGCCATAGACCCAAAAAGGCCCTTAGCTTTCTACCGAAAAGGAGAGCTTTACATTTCTAAAGGTAGGTTTATTGATGCAATCAAATCTTTGGAGTCTGGAGTCAAGATAGAAAACCCAAAGGGAAGTCAAGAGGTAGACAAATCTAAAATATCAGAGGATTATCTAAGTGCATTGGAATTACTTGGAAATCTTTACTCTCAGCTCTACAAGGCAAAAAACGCTGTATATTTCTATGAATCCGCTTATAATCTTGACGAAAATGTCGAGAACAAATTGAGGTATCAGTTAGAAATTTTAAGCATTCTATTTGCGGTAAATCGCCATACTTTTGCGATGCCCCATGTTGAATTGGCAAAGAAACTCCAACCAAACAATTTTGATGTCAAATTTTTTGAAGGTCAATATTACAACGAAATGGGAGAGTTTGAAAAATCCTTCCCACTTTTGGAAAGCGTAGTTTCAGAAGTAGAACCACAAGATGGAAATGAAAAATATTACTTTGAATTAGGGAAAGCTTATTTCAACTTAGGCAAATACAAGAAAGCAAAGGAAGCGTTCAAAAATGCAGATGGAGGACGGTATTCTTTCTTGCTCAAAGAATATGAGCCAGAGTATTTCTACTATATTGCCCAAGCTTTATTTGAAGTTTTTGAGTTTGATGAATCTGAAAAATACTTGAAAATATCTCTGCAATTAGATCCTGCGGCAGCAAAAGCACATGAACTGAATCAGAAATTAGCGGGAATTAAGCAACCAAAAGGCAAACTCATTGATGCAAAAAAAGCGGCAGCAGAATCTGCTGAAAAAGAAGGCAAGACAACGCTACTTATAGACAGCTATAAAGACTTAGCCGCATTGTACTACCAAAATGGCGATTACGAATTTGCTATTGACGCTGTGCAAAACTGGGAAGCACTAGACAAAAATATCAATTTGTATAGAATACTGTTGAAGGCAATGGCTGGTTATAAAATGGGAGACCCTAATGAGTCATTTATTATGCTAAACAAATCAGTTAAAAACCCTAGAATGCCAGGTGGAGACAAAGCAAGATTCAATGTGGCGAGAGGAATGATTTATCTTAGCCAAAAGAAATACAAAGAAGCATCAAGTGCTTTTAAAGCGGCTTACAAAGGCTCTTACAAAGCTGTGAGTCGTGCTAAATTGAATGAAATTGAACAAATTAAAGCCAGAAGCTCATCTGCCACTTTAGATGATGCAAAAGAAGGCGATGAAGGAGGAAAGTAAATACGAAATTTAATTTCCTCAATAAGAGACAAGGGCTACTGAATTCAGTAGCCCTTGTCTCTTATTGAGGAAATTAGAACAAGCTTCATTTACAGAAAATCAGTACACTTTTGAAGACTGGAAATACTCTAGCTCATTAACTTACAGACTTTACTTTTCCCCAAAGCTATTCCCTTTCAAAAAATCGGCAATATTCATTTTTCGCTTCCCGTGAATCTGTAGCTCTTCCACACTCAAATAGCCATCGACAGTTTTGAGGTGCAAATAAGTTTTATTGTCAGTCACTAGCTCTACTTCGCCCAAAGGAATTTCCACCAAACTCACTTTGTGGATTTTGAATCGGTTTCCTTCCAACTCAGTCCAAGCCATAGGAAATGGCGATAAACCTCTGACGAAATTGTAAATTTGCTCGGAAGTTTTGGAGAAATCCATTTCACAATCTTCTTTGAAAATCTTAGGAGCATGTTTGGATGGCTTGCTTAAATCTTGCGAAGTGAGTTCATAATCTCCTTTTTCAATCGATTGTACCGTTTGTAAAACTATACCTGCACCTTTTTGCATCAATCTACCATAAACATCTCCCGTAGTATCTTGGAAGTGGATTGGTTCTCGTTCCTGCAAAATCAAATCTCCCGTATCAATCTCGTGTTTGAGAAAAAAGGTAGTCACTCCTGTTTCCTTCTCGCCATTGATAACCGCCCAATGAATGGGTGCTGCGCCTCTGTATTGTGGTAAAAGAGAAGCGTGAAGATTCAAAGTACCGATTTCTGGCATATCCCAAACTACCACTGGCAACATTCTAAAAGCAATTACAATTTGCAAATTGGCGTTATAGCTTCGCAACTCTTCTAAAAAGTCAGTTCTTTTCAAGTTGGTTGGTTGGAGAATGGGAATTCCCAACTTCTCGGCAGCTTGCTTTACTGCTGAAGCTTGTAATTTCATTCCCCGACCTGCGGGTTTATCTGGAGCAGTAATTACGGCAACTATATTATAACCGTTCTCAACTAATTTCTCCAAACTGGGAACAGCAAAATCAGGCGTTCCCATGAATATAATGCGTAAATCTTTTTTCATTCCGTCAGTCTCAAATATCTTTGGAGCAGAAAATAGATAAATTGCTTGTTTATCCTCCGTT
>JBLIFI010000338.1:0-5654 GCA_047633715.1 Flammeovirgaceae bacterium | reverse complement strand
TTGCAAATCAACCGCTTTCGGCTTTTCAGAATTTAGGTTTACCTTTGCGATCATGATTTATGGGATTTCCTTGATTTGCCAAGATTCTTTTGCGCAAAAAAGATTTTTTTTAATTATTGAATAAATCAAACTGATTTGTGTACATGAATTAAAATCAAATTAGCCCATATCCTTTATGAAATTATGACTTTCAGGTATTTATTTTGCCGTTTTACTATCTTCCCATTTTCCACTTGAACTTATGTACATAGAATTTGATTCCCTCCCAGCGCAGGCCAGAGTTTGGATTTACCAGTCGAGCCGAGATTTTACGAATTCGGAGGTTTCGGAAATCTCCACCACTGTGCAAAAATTTATCTCTCAATGGCAAGCACACGGAGCAGATTTACAGGCTTCGTTTCAGATTATGTACAATAGGTTTATCATAATTGGGGCAAACCAAGATTTTCATGCTCCTACTGGTTGTTCAATTGATTCTTCCGTGGCGGTAATCAGACAAATTGAACAGCATTTGAGAATTAGTCTTTTTGAAAGAACTCAAATTCCATTCAAAGCTGACGGTGGCGAAATCCAAACAACACCTATGAATGAATTGAAGGAGCAAGTTGCCAAAGGAGAAATAAATGTAGATTCTATTACTTTTAATAATTTGGTGGAGAATGTGGGGCAATTCAAAACTAAATGGGAAGTTCCTGCCAAAGAAACTTGGCTGAAAAAGTATTTTGGAGTTACAGTTTAGGAATTGCGATTTGGAGAGTTAGTGAATTGGCGATTTCAAATTACAAACACCTTTTCTGTGTAATAAAATAGCATAGAATATCGGTTTAAGTCGCATAAATAGTTCGAGCATCCGCTCGGACTTACACTTTTTTCGGAAGCATTTACTTCCGAAAAAAGTGTAAGGTCTAAATCGATATGTCTAAAAAAAAAATAGTAGAAGCAGTACTTTTACTAAAAAACAAAATTCAATAAAAATAAATTAGCTAATTATGTCATTCGAGGTATCAGGAAAGATTGAGGAGATTTACGAAGAGCAACAAATCACAGAGAAATTCAAGAAAAGAGAATTTGTGATTGAAATTCAGGACGGAATGTATCCGAACCATATCAAATTTCAACTGACGCAGGACCGTTGCGATTTGATTGATTCGTACAGCAAAGGAGATGAAATACAAGTGCATTTCAATTTGAAAGGCAGACCTTACACCAAAGCAGGTAAAACTACTTATTTCACAAACATTGAAGCTTGGCGAATAGAAGGCGCAACCAGTAATTCGGTAAATCCATCGGCAAGTAAAGCGACTCAAAGTACTCCAACAGCTATGGAAACCACAAAATCCAGCAACTCAAATGACCTTTCGGGAATGACATTCTCTGAAGCAAATGAGGATGAATTACCATTCTAAGCACATTGTGCTGTTTACTAGCGAAGGGTCGTACCCTTTCTGGCTTTAAATAAAACTGTTAAAACTTGAAATAGGGCTTTATTTAAGCAAGACTGCTTAAACTCATTTTGCATAACAAAAAAAGGGATTCTCATTCGAGTCCCTTTTTTTGTTGCCTACAATCTCAAAAATAATTTGATTGTCATACAACCATTCCCAGCTTCATCCATACTATACTATTGAACGCAATGGAAAGCACATGTTAAAAGCGTATCGGGTGGAAATACCTAAAGAAAAAGAGATTCAGCAAATTCCTGCAAAATATCAAGAAGATTGGGACTTGGCTCAAAAATGCCTCCTTAAAAATAGGGAAGCCCAGTACCGCCTTTTCGAGAAATACAAAAACAGCGCATATACCATTTGCTACAGAATGCTGAACGATTCTGATGATGCCACCGATACGCTTCAAGATAGTTTCGTGGCATTATTTAAAAGTTTACATAGCTATAAAGCAAAATCTAGTTTGTGGAGTTGGCTCAAAACAATAGTTGTGCGGACTGCATTGGCGAAACAAAAGAAAAGACTTTCTCTCAGCAGATTGGAGGATGTTCCGCAACAATTCTTGGAAGATACCAATATCGTTTGGGATGATAATTTGACTGGAGAATATTTGGACAAGGCAATTGAAAGTTTGCCAACAGGCTACAGAACCGTATTTCTTTTGGTAGAAGTGGAAGGTTACAAACACAGAGAAGTAGGAGAAATGATGGGTATTTCTGTAAACACAAGTAAAACCCAACTGTTTCACGCTAAAAAAATGTTGCAAAAGAAATTGAGAGATTTAATTTGACTCGTAGATATACAATTAAGTGGCTCTTGATAAATAGTTTCCTGTTTTAGGTTTTCAAGGCACAAGCAGACGCTTGCGCTATGGATGAAATTGAGAGATTTGTTATGATTAACAAATAGAGCATAATTATTATTCAACTTATTAATCCATTCGATAGGAGTGACCATGAAAGAACAAGGCAAACAGCATCTTGACAAAGCCATTGGGCAACTCAAAGGGAAAATTGCGCCTTCATTTGTTTGGGAAAATATTGAAGAAGAGTTGGATGGAGACCAAGAGAAAGGGAAGCATTATTTGAAAAGGGCAATTAAAGATTTGCCTACTTTGGCAATGAAGTTGCCAAGTTCAGATTCAATTTTTGAGAATATTATACAGAAAGACCTTGAGGAAAAAAGTCCAAGATTAATTCAATCCACACAAAAATTAGGAAAAAAGACTTATTGGATTGCAGGAATTGCCGCCAGTATTACTTTAGTTATCGGTTTTTGGTTGGGGAGTTTGAGTAATCCTGCTGTTATAGAAATTAGTTATTCTGAACAAGAAGTGAAACAGGAAGAGAACATTTTACCCGTTCTTAAAATGCAACTGCACGAAGAAGATGAGGTGTTGGAATTTATCCAATCTAATTGTAAAACGGTGCAACTTGTGTGCAATGAGCCTGATTTCAAAGTTTTGCTAGAAGAGTATATTGCTTTGGAAAATGACCGCAAAGAATTACTGGAAACCATGAAGGCACAACAAGAGCCTGAAAGATTGATGAGATATTTGGTTCGGGTAGAGAAGAAGAAAACCGAGTTGGGAAAGCAGTTGCTGCAACAATTGATATAAATAACACAAGACAAATTAGAAAAATAACAATGAGTAGTCTATTTCAATCCATCATTATAAGCAGTTGGTTTTGCCTAATTTGGGTAATTTCAATAATAGGATTGCAAGCTCAAACTGTGAAACTCCAAGTAGTTACCAAAACTATAGAGAAAGAGTTTTTATGGGAAGATGGCGAAATAGTAATTATTGAGGGTGAAAAAGCCAATTTCAAAGTACAAAACTGGAGTGGAAGTACGGTGAAAGTGATTTTGAAACAAATTGCGAAATCCCCAAATCGGGCAATAGCAGAAAAGGAATTGGTTTATCAGAAGTTCATTTTGGAGAAAAGAAAAACGGGAATCAGAATCAAAAACTATTTTGTAATTCCCAAGAATGTAAGCAAAACGGAAAGCATTCTGAAATCGGAATATGAAATTTGGTTGCCCAAAGAATGCCCGATGGAACTGATAAATAGTTATGGAAATATTTCTTTGGAGAGTATTACGGGCAAACTTTCGGTTGACAATAAATATGGAAATATCATTGTCAATAAACTCCAAGCAGACCTTTCTATCAAAAGCTATTTTGGAGATTTGACCATGCGAGAATTTACAGGCACACTTTCAGGAGTTTGCAATCATACATTGATTAATTTGGAGAAGGTTTCGGGTAAAATTTCTCTGAAAACAACACTTGGAGATGTTTTTATCAATGATGTTTCCTCATTGGCGAAATTAGAGATAGATGCGTCAAAAGCTGATGTCACTCTACAAAACATTGACTGGAAAAATGCCGATATTAAGTTATACAGTAAATACGGAGACACAATTGTCCCGAACTCTCAAGAAAAGTATTTTACCAAATATTCTGAAGTAGAAAGAAAATTTGAAAAGCCGAACAAGTCGGCTAAGCAACGCATAGAAATTAATACTTCCTTCGGGAAAATTGTGGCTGAATGAATAGAGAAAATAGAGAATTGAGTTTTCCTTATCCTTCATTTTTAATGAAGCTGGGATTTTTATGCCTATTATTTTTTACAATCAGTTTCTGTTCATTGGCGCAAAAGATAGAAAAGAAGAATTCGGAGGAAGAGATGGACACTACTGCATTCAAAAAAATGAAAAATGGCTATAATTATATCATTAGAGCCGACAGAGAGGAGACTCGTTTGTTCAAGATAGATTTGCTTCCAACCGTTTTATATCCCTTGGTAGATTTTGATGAATTGGATAGTATCCATGTATCAATCTTGAATTTAGAGTATGAACGAAAAATAAAGCCGAACCTTTCCTGGCTAGTAGGATTGGAGTTCGCTACAGATGGCAAAAAACTCCGTGAAATCACTCCAATGATAGAAGGCAGGTATTATTACAATATGAATAAACGGATACTGAAAGGAAAATCTGCTAATAATTTTTCGGCAAACTATTTTGGTGCTTTTCTCAGATACAGTTTTGAGACGCAAAGCTTTGGCTCCGATGGTAGTATTTACGGAGCTAAATATGGAGTACAACGAAGGTTAGGTAAGTATGGCTACTTTGATTTCGATTTAGGCGTTGGGCATTCTTTCAAGCAAAATAAATCTGAAAAAGATGAGGTAAAAGGGCTTGCAGTTCTCTTAGGATTCAAAATAGGGCTAGCATTTTAGTTCTGTCAAAACAAAGCTCACCCTTTGGAAAAATCATGAATTTACACAGACAGTTGAGGTCTTGAAAAACACACACAATAATTATAACTACTCCGTAACCACTTAAAACCCAAAAAAGTAATGAAAATTCGTTATTCCGCAATGGCAATTCTGCTATTGATGGCTTGGCAAAGCTTTGCCCAAAACTCAAAATCTGATAGTGTTAATTCACTCTCTGCCGCTCCTTCATTTACCAAAGCAGAATCCAAGACTAAGAAAAATAGTCTTGAATTTTCAACAGGTTATAATTCAGGCTTTCTGAAAAACTTAGCATTTGCTCCTGTCTCTAATTATGCTTACAATGGGTTGAACTATCAGTTAAAATATGTTCGCACCACTAAAAAGGCGAGTTTATTTGAAGTACAGCTAGATTATTTAGAATCAGAATTGAAATCAGACCTGATTCCAGTTCTCAATGCTCCTTATTCTAAAATAGGGATTAATTTCTCTTATTTAAGAAAGGTTTTCGATAAGAATAAGTTTGCAATACATACAGGTTTACAATCGCAAACCAATATGTCTTCTTATATTCATGGGCAGACATACGAGATATACGATTTCCAACAAAAATTTGGAATCGCTGGTCGCTTTACTTTTCAAATAGATGAAAAACAATCATTGTCCTCCAAACTAACACTTCCTCTTGTGATGCTGAGAGTTTCGACTTTCGAAGAGGATACTTACTCATTAAATAATTATCAAAGTGTTTTGTGGGCAACTGAATACAACTACTCACTTTCTACTCACTTCGACCTAAAAGCAAACTATAATTTCAATTATGATAGGCTTCAAATTGCAAATGCATATAGGGAATTGCAACATCAACTTAACTTAGGTATAAACTTCAAATTTTAATCAGTTATGAAACTCTTATCTTATACTTTGCCTGTCTTATTCATTTTAACACTCGCCTCTTGTGCAGATG
>JBLIFI010000337.1:0-5658 GCA_047633715.1 Flammeovirgaceae bacterium | reverse complement strand
TAGCAACTGCTTTGTAATCTGGTTGGGCAACAGAATTAATGTCAAATTTCTGATATTCAGCGAAGTAAGCTGGTTCTTCATACTCTCTTTCGTAAATGGGCGCTCCTCCGCCTAAAACCAAAGGCTGGGTTGGCACTTCCGCTACTTTTTCTCCATGATGATGGAAAATCAGTTTCTCCTCGGCAATCACTTCGCCAATTTGAGCGCAGTACATATCCCATTTTTCAAATATATCGAGTGCTTTTTGCTCCTGCCCTTTTTCCATCACAATCAGCATTCGCTCTTGCGATTCGGAAAGCAGAATCTCGAAAGGCTTCATGTCATCTTGGCGAGTAGGAACTTTGTCGAGCCAAATTTCCATTCCCGCATTTCCTTTTGCCGACATTTCGGAAGTAGAACAAGTAATTCCTGCCGCTCCCATGTCTTGCAAACCAACAATTCCACCTGCGTCAATTAACTCTAATGTAGCTTCTAGCAATAATTTCTCTTGGAAAGGATCTCCAACCTGAACCGATGGCAAATCATTGGCAGAGTCTTCGGTAATATCTCCCGAAGCGAAAGTTGCTCCGTGAATTCCATCTTTCCCCGTTGCCGAACCGACAATAAAAACAGGATTTCCAACTCCATAAGAGATTGCTGAAGCTACTTTTTCATGCTCCACAATTCCTGCCGAGAACGCATTCACAAGCGGGTTGATGTTGAAAGATTCATCAAACATCACTTCTCCGCCTACGGTTGGCACGCCAAAAGCATTGCCATAATCTCCAATTCCTTTCACTACACCACGAACGAGCCATTTAGTTTTTTCCAACTCAATATTCCCGAATCGGAGGGAGTTCATTTGGGCAATCGGCCGTGCGCCCATCGTAAAAATATCTCGATTAATGCCTCCCACGCCAGTTGCCGCACCTTGATAAGGCTCAATGGCAGACGGATGATTATGCGATTCAATCTTGAAACTACACGCCAAACCATCGCCAATGTCAACTAATCCTGCATTCTCCTCGCCAGCTTCGGCAAGCATTCTCGGAGAGGACTTGGGCAATTTTTTGAGCCAAATAATCGAGTTTTTGTAGGAACAATGTTCCGACCACATCACAGAGAAAATACTCAATTCTGTGAAATTGGGCTTTCTACCCATGAGTTCAACAATGCGGTCAAATTCTTCGGACATCAAACCAAGTTTCTTGGCAGTTTCGTGGTTGGTAGCTTCCATTTTTGAGTATCAAGTATGAAGTAGTGAGAATCAAGATTTTCTTTCCGCAAAAGTAAGGATTCTTTGCAGGGTTGGAAGTGGAATGGGGGAAATTGTTGGAGATTTATTGATGTTCAAACAATCCACATAATCCAACTAAAAAAAGTCAGGGTTTTTGGTTGGATTTCACAAATTGCCAATTGATGAGGAGCTCCCAATCTCCACAAAACCTCTAAGTGAAAGAGTTTAAATAAAATGCGCCATCAAGGCGTAGTTATTTTGTTTGCCAAGATTGCGTAAAAAATTCAGCATAATGTAATTACGGTTAAATTTTTAGGTGATTTTGGCAGGCAAAAGAACAAGCCAACTGGGGTACTTTATTTAAACTCTTTCACTAAAGCCAGTTTTACGAGTTAGCTAGGTGGGTGGCATCCGCTGTCAATCTTGGGGAATTGAACGAGAGTTGAAAGCTGTTTGCAATCAAAATACTTTTATGGGAATTGAGAGCTTTTGGTAATTTACTTTCCCCAAGATTGGAGGCGGTTAGTTAGTTGAGTCAGATTTTTGCGTTTTGTTTTCCATACCTCGACTCTCTGACGGGATTGGTAGCCAATGCTATTGCCTTCGAGTCGAGCAAGTATGAAAGATCGGCTTGTAAAGATGAACTTGACATCTACGCTTTTACTTTCAACCTAAACTCTATTTTGATTCCGTCTCAATGCCTGAACGACTCAGAGAGTCGTGGTACGAAGAACAAATACAATAGAAACACACGTAAATATAGAATTTGACGTCTATTTGCCTCTACCAAAACCTCTACCAGCAAAAACAACAAAGCTCTCAAAATGAAATATCGCCAAAGCTGATTAGAGGCGGTTTTATCTTGAAAGTTTTTGGCGAATTATTCTAGTTCCACATTTTCGTAAACCTGAATAATTGGTTGGTTTGAATTCTGATTTATCGCAGTTGAAGGCAAGGGCAATTTTGTACATAATCGGCACGAAAACAGCGTATTTCGAGAAATCGGAATATTTGGTATCGAGCGGAGTGGGAAAAGCATCTTACTTTTTATAAAAAAGCCTTGATATACAATACAGCTCTAATTATTTGGTGCGATATTTTGAGATGCGACTAAAATGTAGGAATTCTAAGAAAAAGAGGGTTATTTTGCCAATTTCAATAATTCTAAAGCTACTTTATAAGCTGATTTCTCTCCTGATTTTACTGCAGTTTCATTGGCTTTTAAAGCCTTTTTTACTATTTGGTCGGAATAGAAATTATGCAATAGTTTTTGTCGAATGGTTTCATGCAGCCAATGGAGGTTCTGGTTTGAGCGATTTTGGCTAAAAAAGTGATTTTCAGTCATTTTTATTTTAAAAGACTCGATAAGTTCCCAGATTTCGGCAATTCCAGTTTGCTCGATTGCCGAGCAAGTGAGTACTTTCGGATACCAGCCAGATTTGTTTGAGGGAAATAAATGAAGTGCCCCAGTATATTCTCCACCCGCTTTTTTCGCTTTTCTGATATTCTCGCCATCGGCTTTGGTAATGGCAATGGCATCGGTCATTTCCATAATCCCTTTCTTGATTCCCTGCAATTCATCTCCAGCACCAGCAAGCATCAACAGTAGGAAAAAATCTGTCATTTCTTTCACGGCAACCTCCGATTGTCCAACTCCAACGGTTTCTACAATAATCACATCATAATTTGCATATTCGCAAAGTAAAATTGCCTCACGGGTTTTTTTGGCAACTCCTCCCAAAGTATTTCCCGAAGCTGATGGGCGGACATAAGCATTGGGTTGTTTTACCAGTTGCTCCATGCGGGTTTTGTCTCCCATAATACTTCCGCCTGTTCTTTGGCTACTCGGGTCAATTGCCAAAACAGCCACCTTTTTGCCCAATCCAACCAAATGCAAACCAAAAGTTTCTATGAAAGTACTTTTTCCCACTCCAGGAGAGCCTGTAATACCAATTCTGATGCTATTTTTAACTTTTTTTTGTGCGAGAGTCTCCAAAACAGTTTGCGCCAACTCCGAATCAGAATCCCGATTGCTTTCTACCAATGTGATGGCACGGCTCAAAACGAAACGATTCGATTCTAAAATTCCATTTACATAATCCTGAGCAGAAAGCCTTTTCATAATGTGAGTTGATGTTTGCCAAGAATGCCAAATATGTGGCATAAGTAAAAGATTATAAATAACTAACATCATTTGACTTGCTATTTTACTCGTCAAAATCACCTAAAAAATTAACCATAAATATATTATGCTGAATTTTTTACGCAATCTTGACAAGAAAACTAACTACGTCATTATGGAGCCATTTATTTAATATCTTTTACTAAGCAATAATAGCTTTCTATCTTTGCATATTCTAAAAAGAAGTTCCTTAATCGCAAAAAAATGGATGACGCACTAAAAAAACGCTTGAAAATTGAAGCAACCTTTTTCACAATTACAATGCTAGGCTACATTGGGTTATATTTCCTTTTAGCAAAAGTGATGAATGAGCCATTTACACAAACTACATTTCTGGAGACAATGGTGGTGGTGTTTTTGGCGACTTACCTAATCCGCTCCGTTTTTGTGATGATTCGACATTTGAAGTAAATATGATGGCTTTGATTTCTACAAATCAAGCCAAAAATTTCGCTCTCACTTCTGGCGATGGCAAAGCACATTCGTCTTTTTTACCGAACCATTTGTAGCGGTTTTTGGCGATTGTAGTGTAAACTGCATCTCGCAAAAATTTGGGAACAATCATAAATCCGTAGAACAAAGGCCACAATCCAGTCATGTTTTGCGCTACTTTCAAAGCTGCGGAAGACTTTGTGAATGCTTTTCCATTTTCGATATACACAAAAGAGTCGAAGTCTTCGGTTGGAAGTCCATGTTTTTTCAGCAACTCCTGACCAGGTTCAGATTGCAAAGAAGCGTATTTGAATAAGTTCTTTTTGTCTCTCTCAATCACAAAATTGATTGTAGAATCACAAAAATTACAAACGCCATCGAAAAGTAAAATCGGGTTTTCCATTGTTGTTAGATTTACAAAGCAAAATTCAAAAGCGGAATTATGAGACATCCCATGTTTGCTTTTTTTGTTCCAGACTTGATTTCCATAGTTCTTATTTGAATTTACAATCTGAAACATGGAATGTCTTTGGCTAGAAATTGGAAATGTATAATTATGAAAGCAAAATTAGCTTTTACATATCTATAACACGAAATCCAGCCATAAAGTTGTAATTTATTCTGACAAACTATCCCAATTCAGGAAGGCTCTCCAAAATCTCATCTACCATTTCCGATGTCACTCCTAAATGAGTAACAAACCGTATTTGTTGCTTCCCAAAAGGAGCTGCCAAAATGTTTTTAGCTTTCAATTTCTCCAAAAAAACTTCGGTTGGAGTAGAATCTGCCAATTTGAAAATGACAATATTGGTTTCGATGGGTAAAACTCGCTCCACATTGGGCAATGTTTCCAAAACGCTGCCCATTTCCTTCGCATGCTGATGGTCAATTTCCATGCGCTCCATATTATTTTGGAGTGCGTAGATTCCTGCTGCCGCCAAATAACCTGCTTGTCGCATTCCTCCGCCAAAAACCTTACGGATTCTTCGAGCGTGTTTAATATCTGCTTTATTTCCGAGCAATAAAGAACCCACAGGCGCACCCAAACCTTTGGAAAGGCAAAGAGAAATTGTATCAAAATACTTTCCGTAGTCTTTTGTAGAGTCGCCCGTGGCAACAATTGCATTGGCGAGTCTTGCTCCATCCAAATGCAGTTTCAACTTATTTTCTTTGCAAAGTTGCGTGATTGGGGCAATTTCAGGCAAAGTATAACAACTTCCACCACCTTTATTTACGGTGTTCTCCAAACAAACCAAGCTAGTTCTAGCGTAGTGAATATCATCTGGATTGATATTTTCCCGAATCATTTCTGCGGTTGGTTTCCCTTGCTCTCCTTCCAAAAGCCTGACAGAGCAAAACGAATTGTAGGCAATTCCACCACCTTCATAATTATAAACATGGGAAAGTCGGTCGCAAATCACTTCATCTTGTGGTTGCGTGTGCAAACGAATGCCAATTTGGTTGGTCATTGTTCCCGATGGACAGAAAATCGCTGCTTCCATTCCGAATAGTTCCGCTCCCAATTCTTCGAGCTGATTTACAGTCGGGTCTTCCCCAAAAACATCGTCTCCCACAGGAGCTTGCATCATTGCCTCCAACATTTCAGGAGTCGGCTTGGTCATGGTATCAGAGCGGAGGTCAATCATTTTCTATTTTCCTTTTAGTTTTTTCTTCAATTCTTCAAGTTCTTTGCGTTGCCTTTCTATTTCTATTTCTTGCTCTTCTCTTTTGACTTTTTCTTTCTCCAACGCTAGTTCTTTCTCATCCAACTCCTCTATCAATTCCCTTTCACGCCTTCCGTACATCGCATTGATACTTCTCCAAGCCT
>JBLIFI010000336.1:0-5659 GCA_047633715.1 Flammeovirgaceae bacterium | reverse complement strand
GGAAGCTTTGAGCTTTCTGTTCCCCATAAAATATTGGTGGTAGATGACAATGCGGTCAACCTGCAAGTGGCAAGCACAATTTTGAAAAAAGCAGGCTGCGAAGTAATTCAAGCCCAAAGTGGCCCAGTGGCCATCGAACTAGTTCAGAAAGAGGAATTTGAAGTCATTTTTATGGATATTCAGATGCCAAATATGAATGGAATGAGTGCCACCAAACGAATTCGCAGAAAACTGGGTAAGAGAACTCCTCCAATTGTTGCCATGACTGCTTTTTCTTTGCAAGAAGAACGAGAAGAATTTCTGGCTGCAGGCATGGATGATTATATCTCCAAACCCATAAAAGCGAGAAATTTGATTGCCATGGCAAAAAAATGGACAGAAGGAAAAGATTCAAATAGTATTGAACTGGCCGAGAAAAGTGTGAAAGAAAAACAGCCTGCTGAAAGCGCACACCACTTACTGAATATTGAAACCGCCAATCAGTTGGCGAAATATGGCGGAAATGAATTGCTTAGTTCTGTCTATGGCGATTTTGAATCGGAAATGTTCGATTTATTAAATAAAGGAGAAAAAGCGATTGAACTTGATGATTTAGCAGAAGCACTCAGCATTTTGCATACCATAAAAGGAAATGCAGGAACTTTGGGGGCAGAACAGATTTCAGCACAATCTACATTGATAGAAACCAAACTAAAGCAGAAAAATTGGGATAATGTGAACGTGGATTTCCAAAAACTCCAAGCTGATTTTGAGAATTTCAAAAGTCACTACAAACAGCTTTTGAACTTATCAGAATAATTTTGCCCAAAGACAGTTTGAAAGACCTAAGCCCCAACATTATCTACAACAGTTTTTGGAAATCGGTACGCATTTGAAATACATAAGTTTAAATAAAATGTCAAAGTTTGCTTTGATATTTTTAAAATTGTGGAAATATGATAATATTGTGATTCTTTACAAGCAACTTACAACCTTAAAACTTTACAGTTCCTCAAATTAATACAACCATGTCATCAGCAAAAAGAGTACTAATCGCAGAAGATAGCACAGTTATTCAAAATATTACTAAACGAGTGCTTCAGTTCCAAAATTTTGAAATTACCGCAGTCAAAAACGGCAAGCAGGTAATGGATAAAATGAAAGATGCCGACTTTGACATCGTTCTGATGGACATAAATATGCCTGTGATGGATGGAATGGAGTGTGCTCGCCAAATTCGTCAGTTAGATGACGAAGCAAAATCGAATGTGCCGATTGTGGCAATCACAGGAAATGCTAAAAATTATTCATTAGATGATTTCAAAAAAGCAGGAATTGACGAATATTTGCCAAAACCGTTGAACTTCGACCAATTGGTAAATACCGTAAAGAAATACGCTACCGAAGGGAGAAGTTAATTTCTGACTAGAAAGCAATACAAAAAATCAACACCCGATTCTAATGCATAAAATCATTGGAATCGGGTGTTATTTGTAAAGCAAAAGGTTGGATATCATCCAACCTTGCTTCAATTTGGATTAGCTATCCAACACAATCTAAACTTTTTGGTTTACATCAAATTTCTCTAGATAATCTGCCACTCGTCTGACAAACATCCCTCCAAGCGAGCCATCAACTACTCTATGGTCATAAGAGTGAGATAAGAACATCATGTGTCTTACAGCAATCATATCGCCTTCTGGCGTTTCTATTACCGCAGGCTTTTTCTTCACAGCACCAAATGCCATAATTGCCACTTGTGGTTGCATGATAATTGGCGTGCCCAACACATTCCCAAAAGTACCCACATTTGACATGGTGTAAGTTCCGCCCGACAATTCATCTGGCTTCAATTGGTTTGCTCTTGCTCTTTTTACTAGGTCATTTACCTTCATGGTAATTCCTGTGAGGTTGAGCTGATCTGCGTTTCTGATAACAGGAACAATCAAATTACCAGAAGGTAAAGCCACTGCCATTCCTACATTTATATCTCTTTTCTTGATAATACTTCCGCCAGATGCATCTACAGAAACATTTATCATTGGGTAATCTTTGATTGCCTTGGCAATTGCCTCTATGAATATAGGCGTGAAAGTCAAATTACCATAACCTCGTTCCTTAAATTCTTGTTTGTTTGCATTTCTCCAACGAACTACGTTGGTCAAATCTGCCTCTACAAAAGAAGTTACATGTGGAGAAATCCGTTTGGAATCCACCATGCGTTGCGCAATCATCTTACGCATTCTATCCATTTCAATAATCTCATCTCCGCCACTTACAGAAACTGCAGGACTCGCTTTAACAGCTGGTGCGGTCTTCGTATTCGCTGGCTGAGCAGGTCTGGTGGTTACGGGTGGAGCTACTGAGTTTGTATTTCCATTTGATTTTCGAGCTTCTACATAGCCCAAAATATCGCTTTTGGTAACTCTTCCGTCTTTACCACTTCCTGTTACTGTATCTAATTCGGCTACAGGAATGTTTTCTTGCTTGGCAATATTCTTTACCAAAGGAGAGTAAAAGCGCTTGGAGTTGGCAAAATCTACACTTGCTCCATTATTAGAGAACTCTACTTCCCGCACAATTTCTGTAACAGATTCAGCTACTGGAGAAGAAGTTGTCGGTTCAGCCACATTTCCTTCCTCGGCTTCTGTGCTGATAATGGCAATAGGTTTCCCTACTTCTATCACATCGCCTTCTTGTGCCAAAATCTCCTTCAAAACGCCTGCATAAGGCGCAGGAACTTCGGTATCAACTTTATCAGTAGCAACTTCCAAAACAGATTCTTCTTGCTCAATCTCTTCTCCCACTTCTTTCAGCCATTTCAGAACTGTGCCTTCCATTACACTCTCACCCATTTTGGGCATGACCATTTCTACAAGTGCCATAGTAATTTGTTTTTCGTTTTTAGTTGGTATGTTGTTCTATTGGTTGGAGTGTGAGATTGGATTTAGATTAGAAGAATCCCTAACTATTTCCAATCTCACACTCACTTTTTAGGCTCATATTTGGTTTTCATAAAACCAGATACAATTCCCTAATTTATTATCTGCAAATGTAAGAAAATTAGTTGAGTTTGTAGATTTGAAATACTCGTCATCAAGGCTTTTTCATGGTTTTTTTGGAGTGAGGATAGGTCAAAAAGGCTACAGGTACTTTGTTTCACGCTCTCATGCAAGACTCCCAAATCATTACCAAAGACCTTTTTATTTTCTTACGGAAAATGATTCCCCACAAAGTTGCCACAAAAGGTCAATCACAAGTATGCCAAGAATAACAGAGGAATTACTTAGATGTGCAACCGAACTCAGCAAATTCAGACGGTAATATTTACTGAAATGGCGTAGTTTTGATTTTTATCGTCAGGATTTTTCAGAATAAAACAAAACTGAACTTCAGGCACTATCTATTTCACTTCCGCAGAATCCATCATTTGCCTAACTTGCTTTTCCCATCTGGATTTATAATTAAATGGGCTGGAAAAGTTGAATCCAATCAACTTTCCATTTTTGATAGAATATTGAACGTAGTTGTATTTTTTTAGTGCGCCTTTATCTACAATTGTGCTTCTTACTGCTTTCACGGAAGCTACAAATTCAAAAATCACATAAGGCTCACCGCCAATGTCTCTAATTTCCTCTTGAATGAATCTTACTTCGGAGTGGATTCCTATAATAGTAGATTTGTAGAATGCCTTGAACATCTCCGCATCTTCAGGATTCCACTGAGTGATGGACTGACTCACGCTCAAAATCCCAGGATTGCGTAGGCTTTTATAGGCGGCAATCGGGCGATTGAACATTACGAATTCCTGTTTCATTTCCTCTTCCATCATAGGTACGAAGCCTTCGGGTATGGAAATAGTCGCAACATTTTCACCAAGTTTCCGCTTTTTGAATTTTATTTCCTGCGAATAGGAAACAAATGAAAGGGAAAAAAAGAAGAGTATTATATATATGTATCTGAACATTTTGTTTTGAATGAAGAATTAAAAATGAAGAAATAAGAATGGAATTAGGTTTGTAAACTGCAATTCGCCAAATCACAAACGCTCTAATTCGCAATTACAAATTGGCAATACTAATGCCAAGTTCTATTTCCATTTGATTTCGGCAAAAATGTTGGATTTTTATTAACATTAGTAGATTGCCAGCGTAATTCTCCAACAATTTTTATCATTTAGTTTGTTGGAGTGCAAGAAGCCTTCTACTTACTTTTTGTGGTTAATTACCGCATTTCCCAGTTTGGAAACATATCTTTGCTACTGATTTTGGTGGCGTGAAACAAGTGAAATTATTTCTGCTAAATGGTTCAAACGTCCATGCTTGAACCAGAATTCGAATGTTGAATTGTTTATAATTGCCGTAATTTTTAAATCGTACATTGTACATCTAAAATCGTACATCTACTTATATGAAATATTTAATTGTTGGATTGGGAAATATTGGTCGGGAATACGAAAACACAAGGCACAATATTGGTTTCATGGTGTTGGATGAATTGGTAAAAAAGAAAGAGGCTAGTTTCGAGATTGACCGATTGGCTTATAAAACGGAAATCAAACACAAAGGCAGAACAATTCACCTAATTAAGCCAACCACTTACATGAATTTGAGTGGGAAAGCGGTCAGAAGCTGGATGAATGAGCTCAAAATTCCCCTAGAAAATGTGCTGATTGTGGTAGATGAATTGGCACTTCCGTTGGGAACGCTCAGAATGCGAACCAAAGGCTCAAGTGCAGGGCATAATGGGTTAAAAAATATTGAAGAGCTTTTAACAACGAGTAAATACACACGCCTACGTTTCGGAATTGGAGATGAATTCTCGAAAGGGAAACAGATAGATTATGTCTTGGGGAAATTCACGTCAGACGAACAAATTGACCTGCCTACTTTGATTGATACATCTTGCGAAATGATTCTTTCATTTGCCAGTATTGGTGCGCAACGAACTATGAGTCAGTTTAATGGGTAAGTAGATTTTAGATGTAAGACATTAGATGTAAGAGAAGAGAAAAAAGAGGATAGAGGAAGGAGAAAAGATAAGGTTTTCCTTTTTTTTATTTCTTACTTTATCTGAATCATTACCTCTTCGTGTAATGCCGACAACCTAGAGGTTGTCGGCTACAGTAAAAATGTATTTTTGCGATAAAGCCGAACATGACTCGAAAGGATAATTTATTTAATTCCTTTCACTTAATACTTGAATGCAAGCCCAGTTGCTACTCAATACTCACTACTAATAATGAAAACCTACATCAAATTCATTGGCAAAATCAACAACCTGATGGGAAGTATTTCCGCTTGGTTGCTCATTGTGATGATTTTATTGATTTGCTTTGATGTGTTGGCAAAGTGGCTTGCTCCAAAATTGGGAATCCAATATTCCAATACAGCAGTTTTTGAAGCGCAATGGTATTTGTTTGCTTTCGTATTCATGCTCGGAACGGCTTTTACACTCAAAAGTGACCGCCATGTTCGGGTAGATGTGTTTTATGCCAATTTTTCGGAAAACAAAAAGGTATGGGTAAATCTAATCGGAACGCTGTTATTTCTGATTCCCTTTTGCTTTGTAACCATTCAAACAAGCCTAATTTATGTGCGCAATTCCTTCATTATGCACGAAGGTTCTGCCGACCCCGATGGTTTGCCCTATCGGTTCATCATTAAAGGTTTAATTATTT
>JBLIFI010000335.1:0-5687 GCA_047633715.1 Flammeovirgaceae bacterium | reverse complement strand
TTAAAGCAATTGCAAAGCCATTCTACTCACATTGGAAGATAGGAATACATTGGCTATGCCACTTAAAAAATCTCATTCACAGAGAATTTGACAACGATGTCATCAAAAACCTTACCGCTCACTAATGTTTTGTTATACCTTTTTACCAAATTCACGATAGAACCAACTCTTTAAATCTGTCTGGGAGAATTATAAAGGGAATAGCCAATAGGAGTATCCAACAGTTACCATTGGAGTCCACAACGCGCAAAGGCAAATAATGAAACCTATAAATTTGATTCTTTTGGCAACAAGAATTTCATGTAGAATTGCTGAAGTTGCCAGCCAGCAGGCAATTCCGTATTGTGGAGACCAAATCAATAAATTAGCATGACCAGCATATCGAAATAGCCTTTCGCCTAAAGCCACCTCCCAAACTGTTCTGGCAATATGATAGAAATACTTGATACTGAAACCTTCAGTAAAGAGATGTTCCACTATTCTGTAAGCAATAATAATCGGTTCTAATCCGCTGAACAAAATGAGTACTAAAATCCCAATCAGCCAATTTTTATAGCTGGATGTGAATTATCTCAACCATAGAATAGTGATTGAAACTCCAATGATTGCCCATGGTTAGATTTTGCCAACGTTCCTTTGTTTCTGAGTTTATCATGTGTTTGAGTAATTCTCAATTCTAAAACATATTATTTATTTCTTTTTCCGTTTCTTCTTTTTCTTCTTCGCCTCAAATTCCTCCATTTCCTTCATCAGAGCCATATAATCATTCTTTTTTCTATGATTATCTACATTTAAAACAGATGAATATTCGTTTTTGGTTAATTCCAAAATGAATATTTCATTGTCCAAATAAGTTTGGATTTCGACTAATTTAGGCTTCTCTTCTTCTGCACAGAATGAATAGGCATTTCCTTTATTATTTCCCCTACCAGTTCGTCCAACTCGGTGAACATAGTTTTCGGCTTCATCTGGCAAATCGTAGTTGATGACAATTTCTATAGAAGGAATATCAATTCCACGGGCAGTTACATCTGTGGCAACTAATAAGTTTACATCTCCATTTCTGAATTTATCCAAAACCTCAAATCGTTCTTGCTGTTCTTTTTCGCCATGAATAGTGAGTGCCTCAATTCCCGCTCGTTCCATAGCCTTTGCCACTCGCTCAGCTCTAACTCTGGTGCGAACGAAAGCTAGGATTTTTGCATTTGGGTTTTCCTTGATTATTCTCTCTAAAAAGAATCGCTTATCGTCCATTTCCACAAAAATTACCGAATGCTCCACATTTTTGGAAACGGGGTCTTTCGGGGCAATTTGGATTCGGATGGCATTCTGTTTGACAATAGAATAAGCAGTTTTTTTGATTTTATCGGTAATGGTTGCCGAGAAGAAAAGTGTCTGCCTTCTTTTTGGGAGTTTCCGAATCAGGTCTTTAATGTCTTTAATGAAACCTAAGTCTAACATGTGGTCGGCTTCATCCAAAACCAGAATCTCCACATGATGAATTTGCAAATGACCTTGGCTAATGAGGTCGAACATTCTGCCTGGTGTGGCAATGATTACATCTACTTCTTGGGTAAGCTGGGCAATTTGTGGGTCTTGTTCTACACCACCAATCAAGGCTACGATTTTAACAGAAGTAGCTTTGGCAACCTGATTGAAAACTCCTTCAATTTGGATTGCTAATTCGTGAGTAGGAGCGAGGACAATACATTTTGCACCTGTTTCCCTGCGCTGTTCTCGCTTTTTTCTGTAAAGCATTTCCACAATCGGAATGGCAAATGCACCTGTTTTTCCCGTTCCTGTTTGGGCAACTGCCAGTAAATCCTCACCACGCAATACATTTTTTATACACTTGTACTGAATATCAGTAGGTTTTTTGAAGCCTAAATTGGTTAGGCCTTTTTGTATTTTCGGGTCGAAATTATATTCTTCAAACTTCATATTTCTTGAATCAGGTAGTATTAGTGCAAAATTAGTGAAAATAGAGTTGCCATGTTTGAAGTCGCAAACTTATTTCTTGTGCACATAGTTTTTTTGTTTTACAAATTCAGGCTTCTGTTTGCTTACGGCTTTTTTATTTATGATTAAGTCTTGTAACCAAGACCGCAACTAGCTGTCGACATTTAATTTTGGGGAAGGGAAACTGAGATTGAGCCTGATTTGAATAAATCGGGTTTGGTTGGAGACAGAAAGCGTCCATATTGGCAATCTACTCCCCAAAATTGGAGGGGCGCACCCTGCGACATGTAATTGACTGACTTAACCCTGAGAATCTAATGGCGAGTTTCGGAAATACTGGTTTCTTCTCGTGAATGAACAAGTTGTAAAATCCAACAAAAAACAGTTCCAAACTGTGTAATACAGAAGTTATTTGTCGGTTGTCTCAAACTGAAAGCAACCGAGTTTCGTTGTAATAGTGAAACGATTATTAGTAGTATGCTAACTCTGTTAGGGTTGTTTTTTATATTACTAATAAGTGAAAGGAATTAAATAACTTACTCCATTATATTTGTTTCTTTTTGGTCTATTCTTCGTTAAAAATAGTATCCATAGCGATGCTATGCCTACTATTTTTGTCCCAGCGGGGAACCGCTAGACTAGCTAACGTAGCCCGACCTCAAAAACAAACTGCGATAATGGCGCACTTTATTTAATTTATTTCACTAAAAAGATAGGAAATGAAACTGCATGAATTGCACAGACTCATTCACAAAGGAGAATCGCAAACATTGGATTTTAAGAAAGAAACCCCCAAATCGTATAAAATAGCCAAAACCATGGTGGCGTTTGCAAACACCAGAGGCGGGATTTTATTGATTGGAGTGTTGGATAATGGGCAGATTTTAGGGACAGACCCAGATGAAGAAGGGTTTAAATTAGAAAAGGCGGCCAATCATTTCTGTAAACCTCCTGTTTCCCTCAATATGTTTGCAATGGATGATGAAGATGGGAAAACCGTTTTGGTGGTGGAAATTTTTGAAAGTGAGCAAAACCCTCACGCTTCGCAAGGGAAACATGGCGATTGGCTGGTTTATGTACGAGCAAATGACAAAAGTGTATTGGCGGGGGAAACAGCTCTCAAAAATATGCAAAAAGGTTTTGGGCGAGATAACTCTATTCTAAATAAACATGAAAAGGTAATTATTGCCAGTTTGGAGATTTCTGAAAAGATAACTGTAAAGCAAAGTACCAAGGTTTTCAATATGTCGGAACGAAGGGCGAGAAGGATTTTGACCGAAATGGTAAGAAAAGGATTACTCTTCTCCCATGATTTTGAACATGAGACATTTTATACACTTGCCTAATTTGTAACTAAATCCTACTAATTAGACTCATTACAATAAATTACTTTTTAATACATACATCGGCTTATTTGAAATTAGGGCAAATGGTAATAATTTCGTAATATTACAATAAGACATTCGCTAAAGCGGTTATGTGATTTTCTGCTTCAGCTTGATTTAAAAAAACGTCATTCAAAAAGGTTTTCCCACTTACATGAGGCTAAAACATTTCAATTTACAGCTAGGTACGCAGATTCTCAAGTCTTTCAGCGATGAGTCACGCATCAGAATTATGCACTTACTGTTTAAAAATAAGGAAATGTGTATTTCTGATATTGAAATGGTGTTGGATTTCACTCAAACAAAAACCTCTCGGCACTTAATTTACCTCAAAAATGCAGGTTTAGTTACTTTCCGCAGAGTTGACCAATGGACGTATTATGCCATTAAAGAAGAGGTGGCAGATTTTGTGGAATACCTTTACACTTACCTAGACAAAGATGGTCAGCTCCAGAAAGATTTGAGCACTTACAAAACACTTTATAATAATAGTAAACTCGCTATCTGTAAACTCAAAAACCAAGGAGATTGGGAGTTTCAGTATTGAAATATCTCCAATCTGTCAGTTTGTTTTAGCCTTCAATTTGAAGGATTTTTTGTTTTTTAGAATTTCTCACTTTTCTCGGCTTCATTTCTTACCCAACTTTTCAGGCAAAAGTATTGGAGGTTATATTTCCTTCCTGTGGAAGCAGTAAACCCCCAAATTGCTTGAGTTTTTCCATCGAAAATATCATTTATCAAATCTCGCTTTCCCTCAAAAATGGTGTTTCCATCTAGCGATACTTTTACTTCCTGCGTTTTCGGATTCCATCGGAAACGGAAATTGTGCATTCGGTCATCTTCTAAATTGTAGGTTTCGTCTCCGCCATTCCAGTAGGTTTCGTGGAAGTTTGTGCCATTTTCTAAATAAGCCGCATGGTCAGAAACTGGGTCATTTTGCGAGAAATTTCGATAGGTATCAAACTCAATAGCTACGGATGGGGAAATGAATGCGCCACCCAAATAATCTCTGCGCCAACGCCCGTAGCCCATGCACTCGCCATAAGTCCCGAAAGCTTCAAATTCCCTTGGGTCGTTGTGAATTACGAAAGTGATTCCATCTGCTCCCTCATCTTTCTTGCCCAAATAAATATCGAATTCTATCTCGAAGAAATTATTGAGATTGATTTTGGTTTGGTGGTAGGCAATTCCCTCGGAATAAGGTTGGTCTGGAGTGAGCTGAATGCAGTCTCCACCCATTTTCTGCGCATCACCAATCATGTGGAATTGGGCAAAAAGAATGGTTTGCCCGCAAACAGCAAGCAATACGAAAAGCAAAATCAAGAAGGATTTTTGTTTCATGAGCAGAGAGTTTTAGCAATGAGCTTATTCTATCCGAACAGGAAAATGGGAAATTAGTTTCGTGTAGGAAGTTTTTCAAGGGTCGAATTTATCATTTCTCTTTCCGTAACGCAGGCTTTGAAAATCCTGTGCTACGGAAAGTGCAAAATCTAAAAGAACGATTTTAAATCGTACCTCTAAAATCATAAATCCTTAATATCCCGTTCCATCTCTATCAATCTTCCTCACAGATTTTTTACTTCTATCTACGGCAAAGTTGAATCGCAATCCAATATTATGTGTGGAGACAAAGTTTTCGGCATCTTCTTGCCCAATGAAAGGAATAGCGATTGTGTAGAAAAGCTGAATCTGTTCTCCGAAACCACCCAACGGTTTGCCTGTGACTCCCACAGTCCCTTGAATATTGGCTTGGTATTTATCGAAGTCAGAATAAAGCGAAAGTCCACCGCCATAAATCAAAACATTCTGGGCTAGGAAACCTGCTGAAACTCCATAAATTTCATCTTCTATGTTTGTGAGCAACTCAAGGTTCTTATACATAGCGTATTTTTTTCCTTCCTCTTGCTTCATTCGAGAGATTCCGAAACCCAACGAAAGTGCCTCGCCATATTGCGCGCCAACGGTAATTGAGGTTGTGTTGGAAATATCCATCAGCGTTCTTGTATCTCTATTCTCAGTTTCTGTGCCTTCGCATTTGCGGTAATTTTCGATGTAAAAAATTCCACCACCTTTATTTTTATCTATCAAAACTAATTCTGTTTCAGTCATCAGGGCAATTCGAGACTTTTTATAAGTCGCTCCAAACCCTTTTTTGTAGGAAATAATAGAATCTTCCGATACTTCCCAATCAGTTTTTTTATCTCGATTGGTATCCTTGAAAGTATTATCCAAGAAAAACTGAATGTATTCTCCCTGGCAATCGAATACTTTGAAAAGCGTGTCTTGTTTCATTTCCTCCACTTGCACATAAGAAGTCAGTGCCCATTTCTGTCCAACCAAACC
>JBLIFI010000334.1:0-5708 GCA_047633715.1 Flammeovirgaceae bacterium | reverse complement strand
GACTTGGAATATCATTGATGGAGTTGGAACTTTCATCGGTATTAGTTCTACTTTAAGACTCTAAGTTTTTTTTATCTGAATTGGTGTTTGTGTGACTCCTTTGACCATTGGAAAGGTCTGAAAAAGACCATTTCCGAGGAGTGTTTTCATTTTTTGTACAGTAATCTATGAGCTGTTTTGACTTGAGTATTCAAAATGAATACGATATTCCTAGAGTCTTAAAGTAGAATTAGTCAAAATTTTTAATTATTTCCTCAACTTCGGGAACTGTTAAATGGATAGCATCGGCAATCTCAGCGACCGCTTTATCGCTTTTGTACATTTGATATGCCTTAATGACAATTTCCATTCCCTTCTCCATGCCTTTCTCTTCTCCTTCCATAAGAGCAGTTTGTGTCACGCTTAGTTCTATTCTTCGGTTATCTTGAAACCTATTGTAAGCCCACTTTTCTTCCTCGGTTAAAGTTTCCACTCTTAGCTTTTCCTCTGCTTCCTTTAGTCCTTTTGCGTGAAAACTGTCTTTTATTTCGCTATTCTTCAAAAAATAAATCCACTCATCCAAAGTGTTTTTTGCCACACCATCAAAATTATTGACTTTCAGAATATAGTATTTTGGAAAGATGTCTTTTACTTCATTGATTTTGAATGCTTCCTTTTGGCTATTTGTAGGACTCAGAATATCGCCATTGTGAATGCCAACAAACTTTCCATCGTATTCATAAATGTAATCTTTGCCCTGACCCAAGCCAAAATAAACGATGTTAATGGAATAAACCTTTTTAATTAGGGCGCATCTCAAAATGTCGCACACTAAAAAAACATACGCTGGCAGAGGTTGAAAACTCTGCCAGACGTTGGGTTTATTAGAAATTTGGCATTCATAATGCTCCATTATTTCATTTAAAAAGTGTATTCTAATTTATTGCGACAAAATGAGATGCGCCCTTTAATTAAGCCATAAGGTTCTCCTTCTTTGATGTATTCAGTTATCAATTTTGATGCACCGTAAACCATTCTTTGAAAGTAATCCACTTGTGATTCGTTCTGAATCTCGACCAACATCAGCTCTCCATCCGAAGATTTGACTAAAATATCGACTCTATTGTACTTATCGCTACCATCTTCTTTGTTTCCTTCGCTCTCCAAAATACTCTCAATCATAACCTCGAATTTGAGCAATTCAGTTAAAAAGCCTTCAAGAATTGTGAAGTTGGCTTTATGTATCAGCAATTTTTTAATTGCCCAGTCAAATCATACCAGTTTTTTTTGCATAGTTTATATGTTTTTTGGTAAAGGTAGTTAAGGGAATGCGGCCTGCCCGTACTCATACTCCAAGTGAAACCGTGAATATCGATATATTATTCACTCTTTGGGCTTCTAAGGAACGGAAATTAAATAAAGTGCTACTTTTTATCTCGTTTCTTTTTGACCTATTCTTCCAATTCCATTGCGGGTAAAAAAAATATGCCATAGCGATGCTATGTCCTGATTTTTTTGCCTACACTAGCTCCAAAAATAAACCTCAATAAAATAGTAGTTTATTTATTCCCCGTTCCTAACTCATGAAATATAAGAACTCACAAACTCTTTTATGGCATAAAACCAGTTAATAAAAGTCCGATGAGTGAAAATGATGAATAGCAATGCCAATACTCCAATGGTAACTTTCATGTAGAAAAGTTTCTTTTCATATTTAGCAACAGCGGCTTCTGCCTTGGCGCGCTCTTCTTTTCTGATGGCAGCTCTATCTACTTGAGCAAGCATTAAATAAGTCTGAACATCTCGGCTTTCCGACACCATTTTCCCGCCTACATAAGTTCCTTTTCCCACTTCTTCCAAGCCACCAATTGTTTCGCTGACTTGTTGCATCATGGGTTTTGCTTTGGGGCGAGGTGCGCCAGTAGCAACCATAGTCGGAGCAGGAGGTTTCTTGCCAATCCCGAAAATCTTGAAAAGTACGAAGGCAATTACGGCAATCAGCATCAAATACTCTATTCGTAAAGGTTCGCCAGCGGGTTTTTCAAAGGGTTCATTGGTTTCTGGGTTGGCGAAAAGTGCCAAATTCCAGCAAATACCAAACAGAAGAAGGGTTATTTTAAGAAGTTTTAGTCGCATTTTTACTCGTAAGGTGTTGAAAACGGGTCAGTACAAAAAAAATCTAATCAAATATAAGGATTCCAAGAGATAGTTTGGGGTGGAAATACATCTTAAATGCAAGAAAAATAGAGCTATCTCTTTAAAAAGTATATCTTTTCACTAATTTTACCGTTCTCTTTTATACAAATAATTTGTATTGAGTATATTTGCATTCAAGTAAGTATTCGCAGAACTATGAATGTTTCATGATTTCCCAATTTAGGAAAACGAAAATCAGAAACAGTTGCCAATTAGAAAGGCAACAACTAACAAAAGATTCTTCAACAGAAAAAATATATAACAATGAGCATGTTCAACAAAAAAGTAGAGGAAAAGCAAGAACTTAAAGCAGCAGGTTCTAGCAATACAATTGGTAAAGGCACTATTCTTACAGGAGATATGGTAGTTCCTGGAAATATGCGTATCGAAGGAACAATCAATGGAAATATCCAATCAAAATCGAAAGTGGTTTTGGGAAATGGTGCAAAAGTAGAAGGTAACATAGTAGCCCAAAATGCAGAGATTGAAGGGGAAATTGTTGGTAAAGTAGAGATTTCCGAAATTCTTTATTTAAGGGCTACTGCCAATGTTAAAGGCGATATTTATGCAAGCAAAGTCGTTATGGAGGCTGGAGCAAAAATGTCAGGGAAAGTAGAGATTGGAAATGGAAGCGCAAAGCCTTTGACGGCATTAAATAAAAACGGACAATACAACGGAAAAAAAGTTGCGGCAACAGTTTAGCTCTTACATAAAATATTCTTCGCTAGGTCTCCAAATGATTGCAACCATTTTACTGGCTGCATTTATAGGAGACTGGATTGACGGGAAAATGGGGAATGAGAAACCAATTATGACCATGGTTCTCATGTTACTTGGTGTAACCTCTTCAATTATTCTGCTTATCCGAGGAGTCCAAAATACACAGAAAAACGAAGATGGAATAAAAAAAAACGATTCAAACAACTGAATCGTTTTTTTTATTCCATGTCAAACCGAACCCTTTATGGATATTTGAAGTTAATGGAAATGCGTTTTGATATTTTTTTATCAATTCGTTAATTCATTGTTCCAGCAGTACATTAATTAAAAAATGAGTTTAGTAAAAGAATTTAATGACAACAGAAGCAGGCTAAACGAAGTAGTCAATGCTTCTAGCGATAAAGTGCTTAAAAGAATCTTATCACTTGATTCCCTCGCATTCAGAGAAGGTGCGCTAGATTTGAAATCCAAAGAATTGATTGGATTGACAACCTCTTTAGTATTGAGATGCGATGATTGTGTGTATTACCATTTAGGAAGATGCCAAGAAGTTGGCTTGTCTAAAGAGCAAATTATAGAAGCTATGGGAATTAGTAACCTGATTGGCGGAACAATTGTAATTCCCCATTTAAGAAAAGCCATAGAGTTTTTAAATGAGCTTTTTGGAGAGGAATAAATCGTTTGGAGAATTAAAAAAGAGACTTGACTAATTCATTTAGTCAAGTCTCTTTTTCGTGAGAACAATATGTTTCTCCAAAAGAAAGAGGTAAAACTAGCTGAATGATTTTACCTCTTTCTAATTCAAATTATCTGCTTTCTCTATCTAAACTGAGGAGCATATTTTTGGAATATTTCCGTATATTTCTTCGCTTGCTCTCCGTAGAAAGCTTTTTTCGTTTGGAGTTCTTGAATTCGAGTAGTTGCACTTTCATCTCCAAGAACCTTTTGAGCTTCCAATCGGGCAATATCTGCACTTGACTGAGAATCCAATCTTCTGTAAATCATAGATAGTTGCTGAAGAATCATCAAACTCTTTTGGCGTAGGTAATCGTAGTTTTTAATACTGTAACCATAAGTGCCTCGCTGGCTTACCATATACTCCAAGTTTTCCTCAGAACGTTTCCCTATGATGTCAGAAATCTCCTGCGATTTCTCTTCCTCTCCCAACCTGTTGTAAAGTTCTACATACCTTGGCATGAAATAGCTATATGGAATACTTTTGTCTGGAATTTGTTCTAAAGCAGAATTTAAGGTTTTCAGAGCCTCTTCATTTTTGCCTTCTTTTTGTTGTGCTGAAGCCAATCGGTAGAAAGCATTTCGAGTGTTTGCACCAAACTTCCTGTATTCTTCATCGTGAAAAACGGTGGAATCTTGGAATCCTCGGAACTGGAATTTGGCTACATTTTTAGCCATCATTTCCGTATTAACTTCTCCCACATCGCCATCAGAGTCGGCAGTTGGGTAAGGCATCAATCGGAATGCCATTCCTTCTACTTGCAAATAAGGGCGAACTTCTAAAGCAGAAGTATTGGCAGAAGTGTTGTTGAAGTAAACTGGACGCTCCCAATCAGAAGTAGCAATTAAATCCAAAATAGCCATGTCATTTTTGAAAATGGCATTTTTGCCTTCTTTCAAACTCACTACAAACTGCTTTGGAATGTCTTTTTTTCTATTTGCTGGAACGAAATCCATGTTGGCAACTTTGGCAGAATCAATATCCAAGAAGAATGTTTTAGAAAGTAATTTCGCTGTACTGCTTCCATCTACTAAGGGAACTTGTACTCTTTGGTCATCTGCATTTACCAACTTGATGTAAGACTTCAAGTTGACTGCATTTTCTGTTTCTGCAACCAATGGAATATAATCATTCTTGCCTTGACGGTACATGTTCATGTCCATTGTGAATGACAATGCTTCTGACTCATATACTTTGCGGTTCATCTGTTTAATATACCAATCTGTGCTGAAATAACTCAAAACGACTACTCTCACATCTGTTCTGAATCCTTCCACATCTTGTACATACCAAAGAGGGAACGTGTCATTGTCTCCGCCCGTAAATAAAACAGCATTTGGAGCGCAACTTGCCAGCGTGTTTCTTGCTTGGTCAATAGAGTGGAAACGGTTAGAGCGATTGTGATTGTCCCATCCGTTGACTCCCATTACTGTTGGTGCAGAAAGTGCAATGACTGTTGCCAAAACTGGAGCGACTGTTTTTGGAGTAAACTGTTTGACAAATTCCCAAATAGCCAAGACTCCCAGCCCAATCCAAATGGCAAAAGCATAGAATGAACCGACATAAATATAATCTCGCTCCCGAGGTTCAACGGGCGGGGAATTTAGGTAAATTACCAAGCCCAAGCCCATGATGAAGAACAGCAGCATATTTACCCAAAAGTTTTTCGAGTCTCTTTTGGCTTGAAATAACAATCCGATAATTCCCAAAATTAAGGGCAGGAAGTAGAAATTACTTCTCGATTTATTGTTGCGGATTTCGTGAGGAACTTTCTCATTGTTAGTTTCCCAAGGCAAAAGCCAACCAGACTCTTTGTCATCTCCATCTCGCCCAGCAAAATTCCACATGAAATAGCGGAAATACATATGTCTGAATTGGTAATTCAACATATAAGCAATATTTTGCCCAAAACTAGGTGCTTTCCCAGCTGGCAAACTAGGAACCCATTTCCTGTAAAGTCCATCGTGCCCAGGTTGCGTACTGTAAATCCTTGGTAAAAGCATTTTGTCTTTCTTTTTGTAGAGAGGCTTTTGTCTGTAATCGTAAATTTCGTATTCGCCCTTGTCTTGATTCTGAC
>JBLIFI010000333.1:0-5721 GCA_047633715.1 Flammeovirgaceae bacterium | reverse complement strand
GCTTGGGAAGCCCCGCTTGAACCAGTTTTATTTCTTGTTTTTCGAGTTTTAACAAACTCGAAAAACAAGATAATTTCTTCAAATCTTAGTTTTGTTATACCTTTTAACCAAATTCACGATAGAGCCTCATTTCTTTTAAGGAGCTTCACTTTACCTGATTCTCATTTATGCAAAAACCAACTGTCTTATGAAAAAAAACAAATCTATATTTCTCATGCTGTGCTTTATGGCTCTTTCCTTTGCAGCACAAAGCCAAAGCTATTGGAACATCGAAAATTATAATGATTGGACACATCAGAATTTTCGTCAAAATCCTATTTTCAAACAAACTTTCAGCACTTCCAATCCAGACTACCTTTTGTTGGATGCAGCACTCTTCTATCTGACAAATGCAGAAAGAGCCAAGATTGGAATTGCCCCAATGCGTTACCACAGAATGGTGGAAATAGCGGCCTATAACCACTCTTACCGAATGGGAAAAGAAAATTTCTTCTCTCATACCAACTCAAATAGTATGGCAAGGAAATCGCCTTCCGACCGTGGTAAATTGGCAGGGATTGCCAATGCCGCTTTTGCCGAGAACATTGCCTACAACTACCCAAGTTCGGGAGATTCTTATTTGCAAGTTGCTGAAGCTTTAATGAACCAATGGATGAACTCTAAAGGACATAAAGACAATATTCTTTCTGAGAAAGGGAGACAAATGGGCTGTGGCACTTACTTTTCTGGCGGAAAAATCTATGGAACTCAATGTTTCCAATGGTTTTCCGATGTGCAGGAAAACACGAGCATTCAGGTAGACAAACTCCCTCCTACGCTTGGCGGAAAAAATAATAATTCAGAAGAGCCTATTGACAAAAAACCTGTTTATGAAAAAAATCCGAACAATAATGACGGAGGAAATAATGAATATAAAAATACGGATTATGGGAATAATGAAGGGGGAAGTGATTCTGAAAAAGAAACTACCAGAAATAAAAAACCCGACAATTCACAGCTTTTTAGCTTTAAGTTAGGCGGACATTTGAACTATGTAATGGGCGAGGTTGACAACCTCCCTTCTAGTTTTGATAGCCAAATTCTTTCGGGCCATGCGGAAGCAATGTTAGGCGTGAGATTCGGACATGCTCGTAAGAAAAGTGCCTTTGGTATTTTTGGTAGTTACGGAAAGTACTCCGAGGAAAGCTCCCAACGGGTTGTTGGAACTTCAATTGGCGCAAAAAATCAAATCACCTTCTATGCGATAGAAGGCGGTTTTGTTTTTGGGGAATGGTTGCGTTTAAGTGGCGGAAAAGGTTGGGAGAACTTGGATTTGGAAAATATTGAGAATGAAGAATACATTACAGCTACTTTAGGCTTCGCTTTCGGACCGAAAAACTTCAAGGTAGAAATCAATAACAATATACTTTTTCCGCAAGAAGAAAATAAAATTATTTGGAGACCTTCCGTTGGTTTGGCAGTTAAGTTAGACTTTTTTAGGAGATAGTATTTGAGGGGAAATTTAGATTTGAAAATAAGGATGGAAACTTTGTTCTATATCATATCGTTTGTACTAATAATTGCATCTTTCTTAATAGGACTCCTTCTGGGATTAGGCAAGAGTTTAAAGCCAGAAAATTCTGATTTTGAAGTTCCTAATTCTAAGTTTCAAGAAGTGCAATTTACTCCTAAAATGATGAATGAGATTATTAGCAAAGTCAAGGAGATGATTTCACAAGACAATCTCTTCTCCCGTTTCTTTGCCCATGATTTAAAGAATGCGATTCATAATATGGATGGCACAATTTCCACCACCGATTCTCTGCCCAAAGAAGATGTAAATTCATTACGAGCAAGCCTAGACAATATCCGAGATTCCTTGGATAAATTCCTCAAAATCAACATCTCCGATGAGTCCAATAAAGGCTTTCCCATCAGCCAACTTCCCGAATACTTGGAACTTGTGTTCAGAGGGAATTTCAAAGAGCATAACATCTATTTCGCAACTCACTACAAAATTGAGCCAAGTTTGAGAATGCACTTAGATTTCAGTAGTTTGCTACGAGCATTCAACAATCTAATTCTGAATTCAATTACTGCACTTGAAAATTCTCCATCCAAAAAAATCCTTCTTTCCTTTTCAAAAGAAGCTGAGAATATAATCATTACTTTAGCTGATACAGGAGCAGGAATTGCTCAATCTGACCAAGAAAAAATATTCGAACCACTTTTCACTTTAACAGGTAGTTCTGGAATCGGATTAACGCATGTAAAGTCGTTTTTAGAAAATATGGGTGGAGACATCAAATATTTGGGAGCGCATGAAGAATTTTCAACTGTTTTTGAAATCAAATTACCGATATTATGACACATTCTGCACTTATTATAGATGATGAAAAGCAGCAGACACTTATTTTAGAAAAAGTATTCAAGAAAGAGCGTCCGAATGTCCACACAATGGTTGCTTATGAAGAAGCTGAAATTTTGGAAGCTATTGAAAATAAGTATTTCAATATTGCCATTGTGGATTTGAAGATGGATAGATTCTCCATTGATGGTTTTGATATTATCCAATCCATTCTTGAGAAAAACCCTTTTGCAAAAATAATTATTGTGAGTGCTTTCTCCTTAGATTACCAAAAGCAACTCGCAGAAGCCTTCAAAACGGGAAGAGTCGAGACTTTTGTAGAGAAAGGAAAAGGCTATGATATATTTATGAAAGAAATTATTGTAGCTACTGATAATATAATTGCCGATTTTGAAAGCAATTCAGTAAGTGAAAAAGCTTTGGAAACCATGTATGCCGAAGCAAAAAATGAAACTGACAGTTATAGAAAAGGTGAAAAATTCGAGCAGTTTGTTTCTATACTTTTCGGACAGATGGGATTTAACCATATCAATAAAAGAGTCATTGATAAAAGCCAGAACGAGGTAGATTTAATAGTCAGGAATGAAAATCCTGACTTATTTTTCCAAAAATTCAAGCCTTATTTCTTGATAGAATGCAAAAACACAAAAGAATCAGTAAATAAAAATGAATTTATTCAATTTTTCAGGAAATTAGAGAAAACAAATGGCTTGGCTAATTTAGGTTTCTTGGTTACTTCAAGTGCATTAAAGAAAACCGTATATCAAGAAGCAATGCGAGATTCAAGCGGAGACCGAAAAGTAGTTTTCATTTCCAACATAGAAATCAAACAACTTATTTATGCAAACAATAAACTAGAAGAACTAAAAAGAATAATTGACAATCAAGTGAAAGACAATTAACCGTGAAGAAGCCATTTTACCTGTTATTTACTTTACTTGTTCTTCTCCAATTTTCCTGCTCGCAATCCCCAAAAGAAACAAATAATGGGGTTGGAGATATTGAAAAAGATACTGTGGAGAAAGTAAATGAACTAGATATTTTACTCACTCAAACCAATTTGGTAGAAAAACTTACCAAGTTTGGAGTGGAAAATCCAGACTCCATTGTATTGCTGAAAACTCCATTTGGAGAAATGAAACTCAGACTTTATTCAGAAACGCCATTGCATCGGGCAAATTTCCTACGTCTGATTAAGCGTGGCTATTACGACAATCGGCTTTTCCACCGAGTAGTTACTGGCTTTGTGGCACAGGCTGGCGGAACAGATGTGCGTTTACCTATCAAAATTGGGAGATATAGAATTCCTGCAGAGATTATGCCTGAGAAATATTTCCACAAAAAAGGAGCATTGGCAATGGCTCGCTATGATGAAGATAATCCTGAGAAACAATCTGACTCACATGAGTTTTACCTGATTGGAGGCGAACCACAAACACTAGCCGAAATCAATGCCACCGCCAAGCAATATGGAATCAAAATACCTTCCGCACAGAAAAGAGTTTATCAGAAAATTGGAGGCGCCCCACATTTGGATGGAAATTACACGGTTTTCGGAGAAGTAATTGAAGGACTGGATGTGATGGAGAAAATTATCGCCTTGCCAGCAGACAAGCGTGGTTTCCCAAAAGGGGATAATATTACGATTGATTTGAAGATTTTGAAAGAGTGATTTTCAGAAATAAGAAAGTATTCTTGTAACAGCTTTTCAATCAAAACCTCACTCAATTCAATTAAGATATGAATCTTAATTTACCTTTGTCCTGTGCAAATCCCCAAAGAAAAATCAAACCAATGGAAACTCGTTTCCCATTCCAAAAAGCAATTGTTGGAGTGGGCAAATCGGTTTGAGGTATTTACCTATCTGAATCCGAACCAAATTGATTACCCAAATGAGCCTTTTTCTGAGTTGTTGGCAATTGGTACAAAGCAAACTATTCCTGTTGGAGACAGCACATTTCAGAGTTTAGAACAGTTTCATGCTTCTGAGAAATGCTGGCTTTTCGGTTTCCTTACTTACGATTTGAAAAATGAATTGGAGAATGTGAAAAGTGAAAATTCCGACTTTTTACATTTCCCAAAAGCCTACTTCTATGAGCCAACCTATTTATTCAAGTTTGAAAAAGAACAGGTTTGGAGTTGGAAATTGAACGAGGAGAGAATTGAATATGAAATAGATTCTTTTCAAAAAAACATAGAATCTGTGCCTCAGATTCTCAAACCTGATACTTTTCCAACTTCTAAGGCTCGAAAAAAACTTAGTCCAATCCAAGCAAGAACAAGCAAGAAGCAGTATTTGGAAGATGTGCAAAGCATTCGGCAACACATTGAGGAAGGCGATGTGTACGAACTCAACTATTGTATGGAGTTTTTTGCCGAAAACTATGAGTTGAATCCTTGGCAAGTTTTCGAGAAATTGTGTACCGAGTCGCCCATGCCATTTGCCTGCTTTCAGAAAATTGGTGAGAAACATGCAATTTGTGCTTCTCCAGAACGCTTTTTGAAAAAGACTAGCAACAAACTTATTTCCCAACCCATTAAAGGAACAGTTCGGAGAGGGAAATCAGCAGAGGAAGATGAGGTTCTGAAAAAAGAGCTTTTCAATAGCGAAAAGGAGCGAGCAGAAAACATGATGATTGTCGATTTGGTAAGAAACGACTTGGCTCGCACAGCAAAAGTTGGCTCAGTGAAGGTGGATGAGATTTTCGGAATTTACACTTTCAAGCAACTGCATCAAATGATTTCTACTGTCTCCAGCCAACTAAAACCCGAACATAGTTTTGCCAAAGCAATCAAACTAGCTTTCCCAATGGGAAGTATGACTGGTGCGCCAAAAGTAATGGCAATGAGGCTGATTGAACGCTACGAAAAAGCCAAAAGAGGTTTGTATTCTGGCGCAATTGGCTATGTTTCGCCAGAAGCAGATTTCGATTTCAATGTGGTCATTCGGACAATTCTGTATGATTCCACTCAGAAAAAACTCTCATTCCAAGTCGGAAGTGCCATCACCTACGATTCTGTTCCTGAACAGGAATATGAGGAATGCTTGTTGAAAGCCGAAGGAATTAGACGGGTTTTGGGCGAGAATTAGGCAAGTCTGAATCCCTCCAATTGCTCCCTTCTCAATTCGTACCGATTCACTTTCTGGTCGAAATTTATCCATCCAGGTGTTGTTTCATAAGTTCTAATTAACTCAAAACCTAGTGCATTGAGTTCTAAGTTTGTGCCTGTATTTTTTTATATATTGCATTTTTAAATTCGATATTATTTTCATTAAAAAGCGATGTCAAGAAAAGCGTTACAAATCAATGTGAGTGAGCGGACAAGGCAACTGATTAGAAGTGAGTCCAACAAAAGGAAGTCGGGGGCAGGCT
>JBLIFI010000332.1:0-5740 GCA_047633715.1 Flammeovirgaceae bacterium | reverse complement strand
AATAGAAGATTATGCAGTTCGGTTCACAATTGAAAACCAGTTGGATGACAAAACCTTGCTTAAATTAGGCACAGAATCTACCATTCACGCTATCAATCCATCTGTTCTGAAATCTACAGGAGTGATTGGAGAACTTTTTCCTTCTAGCGAAAGCCGAGAACTCAGCAATTTGGAAGGTGGCATTTACACTCAAATCACGAAAGAGTTGACCGATAATTTGAAAATGAATGCGGGTTATCGGCAAAGCTTCGCAGTTTCCGATGGGAAATTCTACACAGGTTTCGAACCCCGAATCGCTTTCCGATGGAAACAATCTCCAACTCAAGCATTTAAAGCAAGTTATTCGAGCATGAGCCAATATATGCACCGAATTTCCAGTTCGAGTTTGTCGTTGCCCATTGATATTTGGTACGGAGTTACCCAAAACATTCGCCCGCAACGGGCGCAACAAATTTCTTTGGGCTACATTCAGACTTTTCCTAAACTCAATTCATTTTTCGAGGCAGAAATTTACTATAAAGACTTACGAAATTTAACCGAGTTCGTAGAAGGCACAAGTCTGATTTTCAACACAGATTTTGAGGAAGCCATTGTGCAAGGAAATGGAAATGCTTACGGTTTGGAATTACTTTACAGGTTGGAGGGCAAGAAACTGTCGGGTTGGGTAAGCTATACATTGTCTTGGGCAAATCGAAAATTTGCAGATTTGAATAATGGAAACCCATTTCCTGCCACTTATGATAGAAGGCACAATATTTCTATTGTGGGGCAATACAAAATATCTGAGCGAGTGAGTTTCTCAGCCGTTTGGGAATATATTTCTGGGTCGAAATTCACTTCTATTACTGGGCAATATGCCGTGCTTGCCCCCAATAGTTTGGGTTTGGATTTCCTGAATATCTACTCCACCAGAAACGAAGTCAGCCTCAGCGACTCGCACCGTTTGGATGTAGGATTCAAATTTTCCTCTCGCCCAACACGAAGATTCAAAAGCGAATGGCAATTAGGTATATATAATGTGTACAACCGAGCCACGCCCATTTCACTCATTATTTCCGAAGCAGACGATGGCACTCTCAAATATACACAACCTGGCTTGTTTGGATTGTTGCCCTCGGTTTCTTATAACTTTAGTTTTTGAGATGGAAAAAGGATAAAAGAGGAAAGAAAAAAGACTTTCAGCCTGTATTCTGTTCATGGCAAAGCTATCTTTTCTCCTTTTTCTTTATTCTTTTCTCTTAAATCGTACTCTATGAAAATCAAACCAAAATACTTATTCATCCTTCTATTCTTCTGGAGTTGCATTCCTGAAGACCTAGACGTTGATAATGTTCCCGTTGCGGAAGACAAGCTTGTACTTTCCACCGCTTTCATTCCCAACCAGAATATTAGCTTATTGCTCACCCGAACATTCAGCGCACTCACGCAAGACTTGGCGAATGACAACGAAGCATTAGCCAATATTCTGGTAAGCAATGCCGAGGTGCTGGTTTCTGTGAGAGACACAAGCATTTTACTTACGGAAATTACCAATGGAATTTACGCAGATTCTACTTTGCCGATTTACCCAGAGGAAATTTATAGTATTTCAATAAAAGAGCTTTCAACAGGATTGGAAGTTAAGGCGAATACGGAAATGAAAAAGCCAGTCAATTTCACTACACTCATTACCGAATTAGAATATACAGGTTTCGATACGGTTCCACATATTTACTTTAGTTTTCCCGATTTCTCAGACGAAAAAAACTGGTACATGATTAATGTGCAGACATTTGATTTTGAACGCAATTTACTAGAAGAAGTCATTGATGGCAGAGTATTTACCTATTTGACTGACGACTCAGAAATTCTGGAAAGCAATATCATTGAAGACGATTTTGTGGCACTTATCAATAGAGATTTTGAAACAGGAGATAGTATTGTCGTTACTCTGGCAAATATCAGCGAAGAATACTACGATTATTTGGAAAGGCGGAATAATAGTTTTTTTGCTGTAGAATTTATTTCAGAGCCGTATAATTTTCCCACAAACACAGAAAATGGGTACGGATTCTTTAACTTGTTTGCTCCTGACAACAGATTGGTTATTTTGGGGGAAGAATAATTTGGAAATGTGCAGATGTGTAAATTTCCAAATTATTGGTGCAAAGCAGGTATAGAGAAAAGAGCAAAGAATAAGGAAAAAAGAATACATCTAAATATTATATTGCCAAACAAAATTGAGTCCTTTCTCTTTTCTCTGTCCTCTTTTTTCTATAATTCCCACATTCTCAAATTAATTCTATGCCCGAAATTCCTCAAAAACCAACCTTGCCAGACTTACAGAAATACCAAAAAGAACTTTGTGTAGAAAGAGGTTGGGATAAAGCCACAGATTTGGAAACTTTTTTATTATTTTCGGAAGAAGTCGGAGAGTTGGCAAAAGCAATCCGACACAGAAAGAAGATTTTTACAGAAAGCGGAAAGAAAATCAAAGAGAATGAACTGGAAAGTGAATTTGCCGATGTTTTCAGCTATTTGCTAGAGCTTTCAAATAAATTTGAAATAGACTTAGAAGAGTCATTCCGAAGGAAAGAAGCCGTAAATGCGACCCGAAATTGGGATAACTAGACCGCTGTTTAGATATATTTCAATTAAAAAGCATTTTTTTTACTGATTAACTCTCGCCCGACTTGTATAATAGCAAGGATGGCTTTAGTTTTGCAGTCTTGCAAATCCTTGAAAACTAAGGATTTATGTTTATTTACAATCTAAAAAGAACTAACCGTGACGAAAGCCGAGGTAATTGCTGAAATAACAAATAAAACAGGAATGGACAAAGCAGATGTCCAAACAGCCATTGAAGCCTTCTTCACAGTTGTGAAAGATAAAATGGCAGATGGCGAAAACATCTATGTAAGAGGTTTTGGCTCATTCATCAACAAAAGACGTGCTGCAAAAGTGGGTAGAAATATCTCTAAAAACACGGCAATCGTAATTGAGGAGCATTTCATTCCAAGCTTCAAACCTTCTAAAACTTTTGTCGCTAAAGTGAAGAAAAGCGAAAAAGTGAAGTTGGCAAACAAAAAATAAGAGATGTCTAAGCAACAAATAGCTTTACTTTCAGGTGCTCTGATTCTGTTCATAGCACTTTCTTTTCTGCCAAAAAGTGTGGTGGATAATGAAAAAGGAACAGTTGGAGAGGTGCTTGAACTGCAAAAAGAAATTGTAGAGGAAACCCATTTAGAGATTTCCGAAACAGACAAATCCAAACTTGATTCTTTGCAAGCTGAATTCGCCAAATCTGAAAATTCAGAAAAAGAAGTATTATTTTCCGACATCATTTCGCTCTACGTTGCCAATAACAGAATTGACAGCGCAGCACGATTTGCGGAAGCCAATTTAGCTAAAAATGCCAATTGGGAGGAGAAAAAGAAGGTTGGAGATTTATACTTTAATGCCTTCACTTTCTCTTTCGACAATACGGAAGCAAACCGTTGGGCAAAAAAAGTAGGAGAATATTATGAAGACCTATTGAAAACCCGTCCAGATTCACTAAATTTGCGGGTCAAAGTAGGATTGACTTTAGTTTCTTCACAAACTCCAATGCAGGGAATCTTGATGATTCGAGGTGTTTTGGATAAAGATATTGATAACCAGTTGGCAATCAAGAGTTTAGGGATGCTTTCAATTCAGTCTAAACAATATGATAAAGCAATTGGCAGATTTGAAAGATTGATTGAACTCAATCCGAATGATTTGGAAGCTCAATATTACTTAGGAGTTTCCCAGCATGAACTCGGAAAAGAAGCCGAAGCAATGGCAACTTTCGAGAAATTGCGAAAAAGTACTTCTGATGCAAACATTTTGCAAGCAGTTGATGGTTATTTAGGAGAAGAACATAAAGAACACTAGCCAACTCAAAATTTGATAGGCTTTTTATAAAGAGAATTAAATTATTGTTTCATTTAAATTCATAAAGTTATGCCATGTGGTAAAAAAAGAAAAAGACATAAGATTTCAACTCACAAGAGAAAGAAAAGACTTAGAAAAAACAGACATAAGAAAAAATAAGCTAGGTTGATTTTTTCAATCTAAATTATATAGCCTTTAGAGTATATTTGGATTGCTTTTTTGAAAAGCTGTAAAAAGCCAAAACAGGTCGATTCAAATATGTTCTTATATAAGTAACAGCACTTTTGTGCTGTTACTTATTTGTATTTGGGAGGATTTCAATTGAACAGAATAAGTTCAGATTAAGATTCTCCTTTTTGTGCAATGAAATGGCTGTTTTTCCTAGTCGTGGAAAAACAAATGTTGACTTAAATATACTTGTGTAACCAAAATCTTAAATCGTGTCGAACGAGTTAGTTATAAATGCAACGAAAGATGGAGGCCGCATTGCACTATTAAGAGAGAAAAAGCTCATTGAGCTTCATTACGAAGACAAAGATGAGAAATTCACAGTCGGAGATATTTACCTCGGTACTGTAAAAAAAGTCGTTCCTGGTTTGAACGCAGCGTTCATTGACGTAGGATACGAAAAAGATGCTTTCTTGCATTATCTGGATTTAGGTCCAAATATTCGCACACTCCAAAAGTATGTGAAGCATATTCAGGAAAGTAAAAGAGCCACTCATAAATTGGCAGGTTTCGAAATGGAACCTCAGATTGATAAGTTTGGAAAAATCAATGAAGTTTTCAAAGGTGGAAACAAAATTTTGGTACAAGTTGCCAAAGAACCGATTTCAACCAAAGGACCTAGACTTTCTTGCGAACTTTCAATTGCAGGAAGATATTTGGTATTAGTTCCATTCTCAAATGCTGTGAATGTTTCCAAAAAAGTTTCTGATAACACAGAAAGGAAACGCTTGCAAAGATTGCTTACTTCAATTAAACCAGAAGGCTTCGGAGTGATAATCCGAACTGTGGCAGAAGGGAAAGAAGTAGCAGAGTTGGATAGAGATTTGAGAAATTTGTTGGCAAAGTGGGAAGATGGAATCAAAAAACTGACTCATGCCAAGCCGAAACAAAAGGTAATTGGGGAAATGAGCAGAGCTTCTTCCATGATGCGAGATATGTTGAACGAAAGTTTCGACAGCATTACGGTAGATGACCAAGATACTTTCCAAGACATTAAGTCTTTCATTCAGGAGATTGCTCCAGATAAAGAGGAAATCGTAAAATATTACGGTGGGAAAGTACCTGTTTTTGAAGCTCTTGGAATTGAGAAGCAAATGAAAATGCTTTTCGGGCAGACAGTTAGCCTTCAGAATGGTGGATACCTGATTATTGAACACACGGAAGCTTTGCATGTGGTTGATGTCAATAGTGGCAATAAATCCAGCAAGGAAAAAGACCAAGAAGCGACCGCATTGAGTGTGAATTTACAAGCCGCTTGGGAAGTTGCCCGACAGTTGCGACTGCGGGACATGGGCGGTATTATCGTGATTGATTTCATAGACATGAAAAAGGCCGAGAACAAAAGGGCTGTCTATGAGCACATGAAAAAAGAAATGAAGTTGGACAGAGCGAAATCTACTGTCCTGCCGTTGAGCAAATTCGGCTTGATGCAAATTACCAGACAACGAGTTCGACCAGAACTGCACATCACTACCAAAGAAAAGTGCCCGACCTGCAACGGAACGGGAACAATTGCGGCCTCCATAAACATCGCAGAAGAGGTAAGTGATAATGTAGAATTTATACTGGGGAAACAGAACGAGAAGGGAATAAAACTGGTAGTTCATCCGTATTTGCA